>CAZKIA010000013.1:0-16220 GCA_964552765.1 uncultured Candidatus Saccharibacteria bacterium | reverse complement strand
GGCTCTGTCCTGACGACCGTGAGTGAGACTGAGCTACCGCCGCGGAATTAAGACAGGATTATAGGGTAAAATACTACTTCTTTTCAAAACGTCTATGCTATAATTGGTATCAATATGAAGGCTTTAGGATCGGTGGGCGAGTTCTTTGCACTGGATGTCGGAACGACATCAGTTCGTATCGTGCAGTTATCACGAGCTGGTAATGTTTGGAACCTCGTTAAATATGCCTCCGTACCTGTCGATATCAAGATAGCCACAAGCGATGCAGTTGATGACCAGAAAAAGCTTGGCGAGATCATCATGACGGCGATTGGTCAGAGTGGTGTACGCACTCGTAATGTAGTGCTGGGTATCCCGAGTAATCGCATGTTTGCAACTGTTGTTGAGCTACCGGAGATGCCCGCTGCTGAGCTCGCAAGCACTATCAAATACCAAGCAGAGCAGTTTGTGCCGATGAGCCTCGATGAGGCAAAGATCGACTGGGGTGTTCTCGGCAAATCACCGAAAGACCCTACCAAAAATGAAGTATTGATCGCGAGTGTACCGAACTCATTCTCTGAGCAGCGTCTCGATCTTATCGAGGGGCTCGGCCTGAATGTGATGGCCCTTGAGCCTGATCCACTTGCAATGTGCCGATCACTCTTGCCGGCTGAGTCCAGGAACGCTCATATGATCATTGATCTCGGTGATTTTTCGACCGACCTTGCTATGACGCTAGGGGATTCGCCACGACTGATTCGTTCTATCCCAACAGGTTTCCGCTCGCTAACCAAAGCCGTCTCGCAAAACCTGAATGTTCAGGAAGCACAAGCTGCGCAGTTTTTGGTAAAATTTGGCGTTGATGCTTCGAAGCTCGAAGGGCAGATAGCGCGTGCGATTGATACAACACTTGATCAATTCGCAACCGACCTTATAAAATCAGTCAAATTCTTTCAGACCAAGTATCCAGAAGTACCGATTGACTCTCTGTTGTTATCAGGATATGCAAGCACGGTACCGTCGATGGGTGAGTATTTATCGGCCAAGGTCGGCATAGCCGCACAGCTTGCAACGCCGTGGCAGCGGGTGAGAGTATCGACAGCTGATCAATCAGCTCTGCAACCAATATCATCGCAGTTTGCAGTTGTCGTGGGGCTTGCCCAGAGGGAGAATCATGATTGAGTTAAATCTTCTCCCAGACCTCAAGAAAGAGTTCTTGCGTGCACAGCGAACACGCAATATGGTTATATCAGGTGCTATCTTGGTATCGCTCATCGCGGGTGGTATTGTCGTATTTCTCGCGACAACAGTCTATGTAGGACAACAACTGTTTAAAGACAATCTTTCTCGGGAGATCAAAGACAATCACAAGCAACTTGCTAATAAATCAGAGATCAACAAGTATCTTGCTATCCAGGGCCAGCTTAAGGCTATCGATCAGGTAAGTGGGACGCGGAGCCTTTATGCGCGGTTGCTTGATTTCTTACCGCAACTCGTTCCTGCGCCGCCGTACAATGTGTCCTTACAAAAAGTCGATTTAACTAAGGCCGATAATACTGTTGCTATTGATGGTGAAGCGCCTACATTTGAGGCAGTCAATAACTTTCGCTATACGCTTGAAAGAGCAAAATTCAAATACAAAGTTGATGGACAAGACATGGAAGCCCAAATGTTCTCGACAGTAAGCATCGACCAGCCGACAATGAATAAGTCTCCGGATGGAACGATACGTGCCGTTTTCAAGATAAAGCTAACATTTGCGCCAGAGGCCTTTGATATGAAAAGCACCGATATAAAGATTGAAGTACCAAAGCTGACGACATCGAACAGTGACCAAAATGCGCCAAAAGAAAGCTTGTTTAGCCAGCGAACAACGGAGAATACAGCAAATGGAAACCAATAAACGAACCATTACTGGCGTCAAAAAGCGACAGCGCATCCAGCAGGCAAATCGGGCCGTATTTATCTGGGTGACGATTGCTGCAACGATTGTTGCGATTGGGGTTGTATTATCTCAGTTCATGGTTAAGCAATTCTTATATAACAACAAAGTTATTGCGGCTCAGGTAACAACCAATGACCGCCTCAAAAATAATATCAAGGCTTATGACCCTCTAAAACAAGAGGTAGTAAAACTTATTGCCGATCCACGCCTGAGCGACATGCTCAAGGCCGATCCTGCCGACAACAAACTACAGATTATTATCGATGCTATGCCAACAGATCGCGATGATGTCGCATGGCTGGCGTCACTGCAGCAAGTCGTACTTGCACGATCTGGTGCAACAATTGAAGGGATCGCCTACACAGACGTCGCAGATAGTACTGTCGCTACACCAGCTGCCGCTTCACTGGACGGTGTTATACCTGTTACGTTTACTTTCAAGGCGACGGGTGGATACGATTCGATCAAGAAGATGCTCGACGACATGCAGCACTCGATTCGCCCGATCAGTATTCAATCCGTCAAACTATCTGGTACTAGTGCTAACCTGCAGGCCGAAATCATAGCCATGACCTACTATGCCTCGCCAAAAACGACCGATATGGTAAAGGAGAAGGTAAAGCCATGAAGAAAAATGAAATAGCTTTGCTCGTATTGATTGTTGGTATTGTGTCGCTTGCTAGTTATTTCCTCGTTAAGACGCTTATTGGCGGCAGTGAACCAAAGGCGGAAAGTGTTGAGAGTGTTGTCGAAATACGGTCAGGTCTGACCGAGCGAAACAAAGATATTTTTGCCGAAGGCAACTACAATCCGACGATCAAGATACGTATCGGTGATCAGTCAAACCAGCAGCCATTTAACGCAGCACAGCAGTAGGGGTCGACCATGTCAGTCCTGACAGAAGACCTTCAGAAAAAGCTCGAAGATGAGTTGGTCGCGGAGAACCTGATTGATGCCGCTAAGCTTGAGGAGTTTCATAAGCGGGCGCTTGCCGATAACAAGGCGGTTATTGAGCTTCTTGTGTCTGAAAAGGTTATCACCGATGAGGTGCTGACAAAGCACATCGCCTCTGTTTCGGGTGTGCCCTATGTCAATCTCTCGACCGCTCAGATTGATGTCAAAGTGCTTGATCTCCTATCGGCCGATATCGCTGAGCGTTATATGGCTGTTCCCTTAGGCGAGATGAATAAGCGCCTGGCGGTCGCGATGCTCGATGCCAATAACATTCAGGCCGTTGATTTTCTTAGTAACAAGATACAGCGTCCTCTCAAAGTCTATATGGCGTCTGAAGCCGGTATTCGCAATGTTCTCAGCCAGTATCACACTGACCTTGAGGGTGGTGTCAGTGAGGCCGTCAAGACAGCCAATGTCCAGGAAGCAGCTGACCAGAAAGCATCGCTCGGCGATGGTAAAGATATCAAAACTATTGTCCAGGATTCACCGATATCGCGAGCACTTAGTACGATCCTTGAGTACGCTGTTCGCTCTCGTGCCTCGGATATTCATATCGAGCCACTTGAGGACGCCCTCAAGATTCGGTGTCGTATCGACGGTGTGTTGCGTGAGGTGATGAAATTGCCAAAGAGCATTGAGCCAGCGCTTATTAGTCGTATAAAGATTTTATCCAATCTCAAGATTGATGAGCACCGTATCCCGCAGGATGGACAATTTGCCGTCCATGCCGCCGACAAAGACGTTGATCTTCGTATTGCGATTAGTCCCGTTGTCTGGGGTGAGCAGGTGGTTATTCGTTTGCTCGATAAATCTGGCTCGAGCTTCAAACTTGAAGAAATGGGCTATGCGGGGCGGGCACTGCGGGCAATCCGAAAAGGCGTCAAGAAACCAAATGGTATGGTGCTGACGTCTGGCCCGACCGGATCAGGTAAATCCACCAGTTTGTATGCTCTTGTCCAGGAAATATTTGATGACTCAATCAACATAGTGACACTAGAGGATCCTGTCGAGTACAAGATGCAGGGGGTTAACCAGATTCAGGTTAATGCCGAAGTGGGGCTAACGTTTGCGAGTGGACTACGCTCGATCTTGCGTCAAGACCCCAATGTGGTGATGGTGGGGGAGATTCGTGATGCCGAGACGGCTAATCTAGCTGTCCAGGCTGCACTAACGGGACATTTAGTTTTCAGCACGCTCCACACCAACTCTGCGGCTGGTGTCTTGCCGCGTCTGCTTGATATGGGGATTGAGCCGTTTTTGATTGCGAGCACAGTCAACACCGTCATTGGCCAGCGGCTTGTTCGCCGCCTCGCCGATAAAGGTACGCCGTATCAGTCGGATGAGCTCGAGACAAAGAGTATTCAGGAGACAGTTGGGATGCTGCTGCCGGCTGACGCTGCCTCGATGCCGAAGGTTGCAGAAGATCTGGGCTACAAAACACTTCCGCTTAAGACACAAGTCTCGTATACTTTAGTGAAGGGGAGTGACAGCCCCAAGACGCCAGGTGGCTTTAAAGGACGAATGGGCCTGTATGAAGTCATGGATGTGTCGGAGACAATTCAGAGTCTTATCGTCAAGCATGCGACCAGTGCTGAGATACAGCGACAAGCTATCGCCGAAGGTATGGTGACGATGCGACAAGATGGATATCTCAAGGCACTTCAGGGTCTGACGACACTTGAAGAAGTAAACCGTGTGGCAGCCAATATGGCATAAAAGGGAGGGCAATACCTATGCAACCACAACCAGAACTCCGAATCGAGCTACTCCTCGAGGATGTTATTCGCAAAAAAGCGAGTGACCTTCATATTCAGATTAGCCTCCCGCCGATGCTCAGGATCGATGGTTCACTTGTGGCCGTACCTGGGTTTCAGCCGCTATCGCCAGAAGATGTCGAGAAGCTTGTCTTTGCTATCCTTGACGAGGATCAACAGCAGATACTACTCAAGGATAAAGAATTTGACTTTAGCTTTGCCTTTGGTGACCTAGGGCGTTTTCGTGTCAATGCATTTCATGAGCGCGGCAACCTTGCAGCGGCGCTGCGTCTTATCCCAAATGAGATCAAGACCATCACCGAGCTTGCTATGCCAAATATTGTCAATAATTTCGCCACGTATCCGCGTGGCCTCGTGCTCGTGACAGGCCCGACAGGATCGGGTAAGTCAACCACGCTTGCGGCACTTGTCGATAAGGTCAACACTGAGAAATCCCACCATATCATTACGATTGAGGACCCGATTGAGTTTACGCACAAATCGAAAAAATCTGTCGTTGTACAGCGTGAGGTTCACTATGATACCTATTCATTCTCGGCAGCACTTCGTAGCTCACTCCGTCAAGACCCCGATGTTGTGTTGATCGGTGAGATGCGAGACCTTGAGACAATTTCAGCAGCTATCACTATCGCAGAGACGGGTCACCTTGTCTTTGCGACGCTTCACACCAACTCGGCTGCACAGTCGATTGATCGTATGGTCGACGTATTTCCGCCGCATCAGCAGCCGCAGATTCGGGCGCAACTTGCTAATATCTTGATGGCGATTTGTTCACAGCGACTCGTGCCAGCTATCGGCGGTGGGCGTGTAGTAGCAGCTGAGATCTTGGTTGCGACACCTGCGGTGCGCAATATTATCCGTGAGGGTAAATCCCATCAGCTCGATGCGGTGATCCAGACAGGCGCAGACCAGGGGATGCAGTCGATGGACAAGACACTGGTTGGCCTTGTACAGGCGGGTACGATTACTATCGATGAGGCGCGTAACTACGCGGTAGATATCAGTGAATTTGACAGGATGATGAGGGGCTAATGCTAGAGTTCAACTATACCGCTCGCGATCGAGCCAGTAACAAGCAGATTCACTCGACCGTCAAAGCCGAGTCAGAGCGCGCTGCGGCCAAGCTGCTCATGGAGCAGGGGCTTATGCCGCTGAAGATTACCGAGGCTGGTAGTGATGACGGCTTTTTAGGAGGCCTGCGCAACCGTGTCACGGCCAAAGACCGCATCGTCTTTACTCGCCAGCTTGCGACATTGATCAATGCCGGCCTACCGTTGTCACAGAGCTTGCATACTGTTCGCGACCAGACGACGAACAAAAAGCTTCAGTCGGTTGCCCAGGACATCGTCGCTAGTATTGAAGGGGGCTCGACGCTATCAAATGCCTTTGCCAAGCACCCGCAGATATTTAATGACGTTTTTATCGCACTTGTATCAGCTGGTGAGGCGTCGGGTACGCTTGATCGTGCCCTTGAGCGCATTGCCGACCAGCAAGAAAAAGACGCTGCGATCATGAGTAAGGTAAAAGGTGCCATGATGTATCCGGTAATTGTCGGGTTTGTGATGGTGGGGGTGATTATCTTTATGCTTGTGACGGTTGTACCTCAAGTCGGGCGACTGTATCACGATCTCCATCAGGAGCTACCGCTACTCACCAAACTCATGGTGGGTGCTGCTGATTTCATCCAGAAATTCTGGTGGCTGGTGCTAGCGGCGACGGGGGCAGGGATTTATTTCCTCCGTAACTGGATGCGTACTGATAGTGGACGCAGTTTCGTTGATTCATTCAAGCTCAATGTACCGATGTTTGGACCACTGTTTCGTAAGCTGTATATGGCACGATTTGCTCGAACGTCTGAGACGCTGATGACTACGGGGGTGCCAATGCTCGAGACGCTGAATATCACCAAGCGGGCTGTCAACAACGTTCATATTGCCGCTATCATCGAGCGGGCGAGCGACAAGGTCAAAGGCGGCAAATCACTTTCCTCGTCACTCAAGGGTGAGGACTATGTGCTGCCATTGGTACCGCAGATGATCAGTATCGGTGAGCAATCAGGTGGTATCGATGCCATGCTTGCTAAAGCCGCCACGTTTTATGAGAATGAGCTCGATGAGACGATCAAGAGTATTTCGACTATGATTGAGCCGATCCTTATGGTGGCGTTAGCAGGAGTAGCGGGGGTGATGATCGGTGCCGTGCTATTTCCGATCTACGCGCTTGTCGGCAACGGCGCGATCAGATAAGCAAATGCCTCTTGTGTTTTGTATAGCATTACCGTTATAATCGAGCTATATTAACAACTAATATGTTTTGTACATAATAACCGAAAGGGTGGACATGAATTTACGAAAACAACAAGGCTTTACGATCATCGAGGTGGTCTTGGTGCTGGCTATCGCTGGTCTGATCTTCCTCATGGTATTTATCGCATTGCCGGCTCTTCAGAAGGGTCAGCGCGATACACAGCGACGCAATGACGTGAGTCGCTTCCGTGCGCAGGTAAACCAGTATCAGGCAAATAACAAGGGTGGCGTACCTGCGACGGCAACTGCAAGTACAACGTTTAAGACTGATTATCTTGACAATAGTGGCGGCTGGAAGGATCCACTAACGGGTAATGACTATGTATACAAAGCGTGGAGCACAAACAAAGCGACCACATTTGGCACCACGCCGGTTGCCGGCGACTGGACATACGTCGCAAATGGCAAGTGTAATGGTGAAGACTTTGCAGGTGTGGGCGCTACTGGTGCTCGTACCTATGCTATTCTAATGAAACTTGAGGGCGCTGGCTATAACTGCCAAGACAACCAATAATAGTTGGTTAGCTACGTTCAAAACCCCGTAGAATTACGGGGTTTTTGTTTTTCCTAGCGTCTCTGCTAGCATAAAGGGAATGGAAACAACGTTTATATTGCTTGCCCTGGCGCTGCTCGGACTGTGTTTTGGTAGTTTTGTGAATGCGCTCGTCTGGCGGCTGCGCAAGCGGCGAAATTTTGTGTCAGAACGAAGTGAATGTACGCATTGTCACCATGTACTAGCGTGGTATGATCTGATACCCGTGTTGAGCTGGATACAACTTCGCGGTAAATGCCGCTATTGCCACAAGCCAATCGATGATAGCCCAATTGTCGAGCTGATGACGGCAGTGTTGTTTATTGTCTCCTACGTAGCCTGGCCGTTTGGGTTTGTGGGCGCGGGATTGATTCTTTTTGGGCTCTGGCTAGGTGCGCTTGTCTTACTGATGGCGCTGACGGTCTACGATATCCGCTGGCAGCTGCTACCTGATAGGCTGGTGTGGCCACTGGTCGTACTTGGTGGCGTCTTTGGTCTCATTCGTTTCTATGGCTACCATGGCCATGATATCAGCACAGTACTCCTGCAGATGGGCGGGGGTGTACTCGTGATCTCGGGGCTGTATTTTGTCTTGCATCAGGTCTCGCGCGGAGCGTGGGTGGGGTTTGGTGATGTCAAACTCAATATCTTTATCGGGCTGATTCTTGGCTGGCAGCAGGCACTACTTGCGATATTTCTGGCCAATCTCATCGGTATGATCGTGGTTTTACCTGGGATTGTGCTTAAAAAGATGTCAGGCAAATCACGCATCCCCTTTGGGCCGTTTCTCATCCTGGCCTGTATCATTGCACTCCTCTGGGGCCAATCGATTATCGACTGGTATCTCCATAGTCTCCTCAGTCTATAACTTTATGTTTTTTGGCTTATCTACTAATTACCATTTACCCAGTAGTAGATCTTACCGAGAACGTATGGTTATACAATTTTTAAAAATTGTATCTCGGTAATCTCACTACTGGGTTTACTACTTACTATTTACTATTTACCATTCTATCTCTATAATCATAACCAGTATGACAGGGGGAAAAATGGGTGGCTTTACGATCATCGAGGTGACGATATTTCTGACAATATCGGGACTTTTGCTCACTATGGCGATTATCGGCTCCAATGGCATGGCGCGTCAACTTAGGTTTTCAGACAGCGTCAACGGGTTTCATAGCTATATTCAGCGGCAATATGAGAGTATTGTGAGCGGTGTCAATACTCGTGACGTAGTCGCTGGGGCATGTAGCAATGTTGCTCCTGGTACATCAGACTGTATTTTACTCGGCAAGGTAATGAGTTTTGACCCCGCAGCAACCAGCACAACTGTCACGACGCGCTATGTTATCGGTGGATCGGTCGCTTCTTCAGGCAATACATACACTGATATTGCTAACGTCGCCGCCCCTATGATGGGTACCAAGCAGCTTCAGCCGGTTGATAACGGTAGTGACAGCTTTGAGATTGCCTGGGGCGCAGATATTTACTCGGCAAGCCGTGACGGCGCACCGGCTTTACTGGGTGAGGTATTGAAGGCGCCGGCTCCTGCTATTGCAAGAACAGAGATCAACAACGTCGCTTTCTTACGTAGTCCTAACTCCTCGGAAATTATGCCGTATTATTTCAAGTCTGCGTCGACAGGTATTGCTGATATCAAATCAGGACTTGTTGCAGCTGTTGCGACTGCAAATTACCAAAAGACATCACAGACGACCGCTCGACTCTGTATTGCTAATAGTGAAGATTATACCCTTGCATCATCCCCCAAGGCGGCTATCCTCTTCGGCAATGGGCGAGGCGTGGCGTCGATTGACACCAATTATCAACCATCAGTGGGGGCGGCTGGTATATGTTAAGCTCGAAGCAACAGCGCGGCGATACCTTGATTGAAGTGATCTTGGCATGTGCGATATTTGCGATGGTGACAGTGAGCGCCTTTGCCATTATGCAGCGCGCCTCAGCCAACGCCTACGATGCCATGGAGCGGTCACAGGTGAGAGCGCTCCTAAACGGTCAGGCAGACTTGCTACACTATTTGCGCGATGCCTATGTCCAGACACTCACAACGGGCGGAGTAGTGACAGCAGGACAAGCAAGTGTCTGGAATACGATTGTCAATACGCCGACGTATAACTCCACTGCGCCAAATGTGAACGGATGTTTGCCAACAACGGTACCAAATAATTTCTTCTATATTGCGCGTAATGGTACGACGAACTACCAGCTAAAAGCAGGCCCGACAAATATCGTGCCAGCATCTGGTATGCCTCAGGCCGGACAGGGCATGTGGATTCAGCGCGTAGATAGTCCAACAAATAGCGCCAACAAGAAGTATAAGGATTTTTATATCATGGCCTGTTGGCAAAGTACGACGAATAACACGCAAAATATGTCGACGATTGTGAGGATGTATGACACGAACTAATCGATCAATGAAGGGTTTTACTGTCATCGAACTGTTGCTCGCAATGAGTGGCATTGCCTTTGTGCTGCTATTTGTGGTCTTTGCGATCATGCATACGACCAATCTCTACACCAAAGGTATCGCCATCCGTCAGATTAGTCAGGCGGGTCGTCAGATTACTGACGATATCTCACGGGCAATTCGCTACGGGAGTGATCCGATCATTCTGCCTACTCAAAATCGCGTTTGTGCCGGAGGTAAGTCCTATATTTGGAATACTCCTGGGACAGTTTGGCAGAATAAATTGGCTCCGCCACTAAATACTGCAGTTGGATTTGTCGTTGTAGACGGGGTATACTGTACGCCGCCACCTGGGGGCAATGACGTTCCTGCGTCGGCCCGCGAGATGATCGGTAATGTTGTTGCTGTTCAGGCGATCACCGTTAAGAAAAACGTTACAACGAGCCGTATATATGACATAAGTGTGATACTGGCAACGAGCGGTAACAATGGTCCACAAGTTGATCCAGCGACAGGCAATATAATAGGGTGCGACCCGGTTTTTGGTCAGTACTGTGCATTTGGAGATTTTACGACACAAGTTTATGCGAGAGGAGAGCAATAGTATGCGTCGACAATATCAATCTAATGAGGCAGGTCTCGTATCGATCCTCACGGTCATGTTCTTGATGGTGTTTCTATCAATCCTGATTGTCGGCTTCATTAAAATTGTTGGTGATGAGCAGCGCCAAGCAACAGATAATGACCTATCGGCCAGTGCTCTAGCAGCTGCTCAGTCTGGGATTGAGGATGGCAAACGTATACTACTTTATTGCCGTGATAACTCAGGTGCACCATGCGATCGAATGCTTAATAGCGGCAACGGGGGTGGTGATTGTTCGGCCTTTACTGATAATACTACCAACGGTGTCATGAACCCACTTGGTATCAATCGAGATGCAGCCAATGGTGCGCAGGTAGGCGCCACGGACTTTCAGCAGTTCTACACCTGCCTCACTATCCAAAATGACACGCAGGATATACAGCAGGTGATCAACGAAGGGCGTAGTGATGTACAGCGCCTCAAAGTAAAAGCCCCTGGAAATCTAGCGGGTGGCCTCAAAGTATCCTGGTCGCCAAGTGACACGAGCGTCAAGTATGCATCTCACGCCAATAACTTATTATTCTCTACCGATACAGCGTGGAAAAATGTATCAAACAACCGCTATCCGCCAATTGTTCGCATGCAGTTTATTCCATTTAGCGAAGGGGCTATCGATCTCGATACTGTCGAGCGAGAGTCGCGCACAATATTCCTGGTACCTGGTGCTGCTGGTGCTCCAGCATCGATCGGGCTTGGCGCTGATAATCGATCACCTACTGTCGGCCCACTCCGTCCTACTCCCACTATTTCTGGTGGTAATGTTGCCTGTATAGCACCTCCAGCCGGTAGCTATAACTGCTCAATTGTCGTCAATGGTTTTGTAGCGACAAAGGAATACTATGTGCGTACTTCAGTTCTCTACAGCGGAGGTGGTCGGACAAATGTCACGCTGGCTCTGACAGATACAGCTCAAAAGTTTAACGGCGTGCAGCCAATCATCGACGCAACAGGTCGGACAAATGATGTCTTTCGCCGTGTCAAGGCGCGCGTCGGTTTCCAAGCTCCTGGCATTGCATTCCCAGAATACGCACTCGAATCTGCCTCACAGTATTGTAAGTCGATTACGGTCGCCGATGCGGCGTATTCCTCCTATAATTGCCCATAGCTAATTGTCTTCTTGATGACGGTGAAAGCGTTGATGGATCTCCTTTAAGTGGAGATCTGTCACGTGCGTATAGACCTGGGTGGTTGCGATATTGCTATGGCCGAGCATGCTCTGGACAGAGCGCAAGTCAGCGCCGTTCATGAGCAGGTCGGTCGCAAAGCTATGGCGCATAGTATGCGGTGAAACGTGTTTTGTAATTCCAGCTAGGCGAGCATATCGGCTGACTAAGCGCTGGACAGATCGCGCGGTGAGGCGGAGGTATTCACCTCGTGCATCACCGGTCAGGTTACCGCTGTAGCGGATAAAAAGCGGCACTGCTTCGTCATGCCTGGTCGCAAGGTAGGCGGCCAGCCACTCACTGGCTTCGGGGCTGACAAAAACAGGGCGGTCTTTTTGGCCCTTACCGCGGACGCTAAATTCGCCGCGAGTGAGGTTTATATGGTCACGATTAAGATTGACTAACTCCGAGACACGCAACCCCGAGCTAAAAAGTAGCTCGATAATCGCTCGGTCACGTAGGCCGATCGCGTCATCGGTTTTTATTGCTCCAATCAGTCGCGTGACTTCTTCGGTTGTCAAGAACGAGACTTGTTTGCGGCGGACTTTGGGGAGCTCAATCTTTTCAGGGGTCAGCGTGGGGATATCACGCTTTGAGCAGTAGGTAAGAAAACTCCGTAGGGCAATCAGGTGATAGCTCTGGGTGATAGTGCTGAGGGTACTGCCATCATTTGTCTCGTAACGGTTCAACCACAGGCGCCATTTGCGTATCATTTCGGCATTGAGTGTAGTGATGGGTTCATCACCTGCAAATTCAATCAAGCGCTGCAGATAGAGATAGTAGTTTTCGGCAGTTTTTTGACTTCGTCCACGCTCGACCTCAAGGTGCTCAATGAAGTCATTGATTAGGTCAGAAAAATAGTAAACACGTGCCATACCCCTATCATAAGCTTTTTTACCTCATTTTGCGACTTAGTACAACGTTTGAGGGCAATCTACGGTACAATAAATTATATGAGTATTCTCGAGTCGATTGTCCTTGGGGCAATTCAAGGATTGACGGAGTTTGTCCCGATCTCGAGTTCGGGGCATTTGGTAATCGCCCAGTATCTGATGAGCGGTGCTAGTGAGCACTTGTTTTTGGAGTGGATCAATATTGGCACTGTTTTGGCGCTCATCATCTACTTCAGGCAACGTATCGTAGATATCATCACAACGATTATCTCCAAAAGGGATTATCGTCTGGCGATCAATATCATCATTGCTATGTTACCGGCCGGTATTGCAGGGTTTACCCTTGCGAACTTAATCGAAAATAATGCATTTTTCGGCAGCCCATGGGTAGTCGCGGTGATGTTGGCCGTTGTCGGCGTGTTGCTGATCATTGTCGATAAACTTCCTCGCCTCAGCCATGTTGCGAGCGAAGAGGCGCTACCAAAGCATCGGGCGCTTATCATCGGACTCGTCCAAGTGCTGGCGCTTATCCCTGGTACATCTCGTTCTGGTAGTACGATTATCGCGGGGCGCCTGATGGGGCTGAGTGCGGCACGGGCGGCTGAGTTTAGCTTCTTGGTATCGATTCCAATTATGCTGGGGGTGATTGCCAAGCTTCTTGTCAAATCATCTGACCGTGCTTATTTGCTACATAATCTGACGCCGCTTGTGGTGGGGAATCTCGTAGCACTTATCACAGGGCTACTCGCCGTTGGATTTTTGATGCGCTATCTCGAGAAGCATCCGCTGAGTATCTTTGGCTGGTACCGCGTGGCACTCTCGGTAGTACTTGTCGTCGTACTTCTGTTACAATAGATATAATTATTGTAAACAGTCATTCAAAAAAAGGAGTATATATGGCAGAAGCAAATCCTGCAGTAGAGAAGATCAAATTTGAGCGAACATTTGCGATGATCAAGCCCGATGGTGTCATGCGCGGTGCAGTTGGTGACGTCATCCACCGTTTTGAGAAGGTCGGCCTCAAGATTGTCGCGATCAAGATGGTACGGCCGACTAAAGAAATGGTACGCAAGCATTATCCAATGAGCGATGAGGCGTGGGTAGAGCGCTTGGGCGAAAAATGTATCTCTGGCTTTGATTCACTCGACTGCACGGTATTTGATATCCTAGGGACTGATGACAAGAAGAAGCTCGGTGCGGATGTCGTTGAGAGCCTTGTTGAATATTTGACATCAGGCCCAGTCGTGGCAATGGTGATTGAGGGCATCCAGGCGATTGATATGGTGCGCAAGCTCTGTGGCCACACACTACCGTTTAAGGCAGATGTTGGTACGATTCGTGGTGACTACTCTGTCGATAGCCCAGCGATCGCTAATGCCGAACGTCGTTCTATCCACAACATTATCCATGCCTCAGAAAATGCTGGAGAGGCGAAAAACGAAATTGCCCTTTGGTTCCCAGGTGAGAAAATCCCGAGCTACAAACTGACCGGTGACATGGTCATGTACTCCCGCTACTACTAGACCGGAGTAGGAGATAGCCATCCTTGGTATGGGGACACACTAAAACAAAACGTTTTAGAAAAATCGTCGCTCACATGGGCGACGATTTTGATCTCGTTTCGGCAGTGGTATCCCCGACTGGAATCGAACCAATATCTGCTCCTTAGGACGGAGTTATTCTATCCGTTGAACTACGGGGACACGTAGAGGTATTATACCGTACTCGTTGTATAATGAAACGCATGAAGCAATTTGAAGGCCAGCATGATGATGAAGAAGTGTTGTTTGTGTTTCGCCGCCATATCATCGCGATGCGTAAGGGGTTTTACCTCCTACTTATTCCGTTTTTAGTAATGTCATTGCCGTCACTGATAATCCCTATGCTTTCCTACGACGCGCTACCAGAGTGGTGGCAAGACCCGATGAACCTGCTGATGCTATCGGGTATTGGGCTGCTGATAGGGTTGTTGCTGTTTGCCTATCAGTGGATGGGCTGGTATTTCAGCGTCTTTATCGTGACAACGATGCGTCTGCGGCAATTAACCCAAAATACCATCTTTGGTAGGAAGGTGATTGATCTAGGGCTAACGAAAATCCAAAATATCAGCTATACTATTGATGGATTTACCGCAGACATTCTCGGGTACGGGACGATTGTCGTACAGACATATGTCGGCGATCTCGTGCTGGATCGTATCCATCATCCAGAAGAAGTTCATAGCAAATTACAACAAGCCGTGCGTCATGCGCATAAGGGTGGGGACCAGGAAAGTGAAGAAATCGATCAACGTTAAACATCATCTATCGAAGCTACGGCGCAAGAAGCCAGCCCAGGAAAAGCTTGATGATAGAATCACCAATGAGACTGTCGCGGAGCATCGTGAACAGATTATTGCTGGTGGGCGACGGTTTAAGTACCCAGTCCAGTATTCGCGGCACCGCCTGGTGATCAATTCGCTCTTGATTGGCCTTGGGGCGATTGTGTTGGCAGCAGTACTATTCTGGTGGCAGCTCTATAAGGTTCAGGACAGCTCAAAATTTATGTATCGCCTGACGCAGATCATACCGGTGCCAATAGCTTCGGTCGATGGAGAGAATGTTCATTATAGTGACTACCTCAAGCGATTCCGCAGTAGTATCCACTATCTCCAAGAGCAAGTTAATCTTAACACTACCTCGAAAGACGGTAAAAACGAAGTGGAATACCGCAAGCGGCTCGAACTCAATAATGCTGTTCGCGATGCGTATGCGACCAAGCTTGCCCGCGAAAATAAAGTCACTATCTCTGATAGTGAAGTCGATGCGTTTATCAAAGCTGACCTTCAGTCAAAGAAAGTCACGGCTCGCACCTACGAGAAGACAGTCCTGAACACATTCTATGATTGGTCAATGTCTGACTATCGCAGTGTTGTCCGAGCTGAGCTACTTCGGCGTAAAGTATCGTTTGCAGTCGACTCGAACGCCAAGCAAAAAGCTGATCGTATATTGGCCGCTCTCAGAGCTGCTGGGGCTGATTTTGGAGCAATCGCCAAAGCCGAATCTGATGATGTCGTTACAAAAGCAAATGGCGGTGATACCGGTGATATTCCTATCAAATCTCTCGATAGCAATGGTACGCTGGCAGCTGCCAACAAGCTGACCCCTGGACAAACGTCGGAATTGATCTATGGTACCGATGGTTACTATATAGTAAAACTTACATCAAAATCAGCCTCGTCGATCCGTTTTCAAGTTATAAAAATTGCAACACTTGAGTTTGAGAATCGTCTTGAAGCTGTTAAGAAAGCCAATAAAGTCAAAGAATATATCGACATTGTCGAGCAAAAACAGTAGCCTCATAATTCTTTCAAACACTTTCTGGCGGGCCCGACCGGATAGCGTCCGCCTAGTGGCGGACTTCTTTCGTTTGTTTGTCAGAAAAATGACCGACGGTTGTCGGTCGCTTTTCTGCCTGCACTGTACTTCGCCGAACAGGCGATTGCGCTGCTAATCGCATCGCACCGCCGGTTCAAATCCGGTCGGACGTGGATCATAGTTCTTTCAAACACTTTCTGGCGGGCCCGACCGGATTCGAACCGGCGATCTCCTCCGTGACAG
>CAZKIA010000012.1:0-17144 GCA_964552765.1 uncultured Candidatus Saccharibacteria bacterium | reverse complement strand
GGCAAATTATCGGTTTGTCGAGAATACGTTTAGTTGGTAATTAGTAAATGGTAAACCCAGTAGCGAGATCACTGAGATACAATTTTACAAAAATTGTATAACGGTAGTTCTCAGTGGGATCTGCTACCAGGGTAGATGGTAATTAGCCAACCGCAGGTTTCCGCCATTAGGCGGACTGGGTCTGGGCATCTGCAAGCCCCCGAGAGGGAGACAGGCACAAAAAGGGCTATTCGTCGAGGACATGTCCGCCTCCAGCGGACCGACCGCAGGTCGTCCCGCAGACGCCTTTTTGTGACTGGAAACCTCACGGCGAGCTGAAGCCGCCCAGCAGTTTTGTGACACTTTGTCTGCACAAAGTGTCAGGGATAGCGAGCCTACGGCTCGCTGAACCGTTAGGAGCGATTCGTAGCTATGCTTCTAACTGATCAGCGCGGAGCAATATCGTTTGCAAATGAAACTTTTTGCTCAAGCGGTCATCGAGCTCGGACTTGATGAGGAGTGTCGTGGCCATAATGTCTGCAACAAGCGCAGTATCGGCTAAAACATACGTACTGATGATGGCCGACTGGCTGGACTGACTGGTTCGAGGATCAATAATATGATGATGTGTCTGGCCACCCTGCTGCCACGTACGCATCACCGATGAACTAACTGCCAACGCACCATGAGTCATGGGTGTTTGGCCAATTTTTTGGTCGTGACGAATCGGGTGCTGCAGCGCAATCTCAATAGGCGTATCACTGCAGACATACATGTCGCCCCCACCATTGACGATAAACTGCTTGTGACCACACTCTTGCATAACAGCAACTAGCCTGTCGATAAGCCAGCCCTTGCCTAATCCCCCAGGTCAATCACACTTTCACCTGGGATGACTATTTTATCTCTACTAAGTTTCACTTCATTCCAAAAATTTGGCACAACCTCGCCACGGTGTTTGCGATCACCATAGCCAAGCCCATGCAGCACCCCGCCGACCGAAATATCAAATACTCCGTCACTCACCCCATACATATCTCGAGCAACGACGAGCATATCATATAGCTCCACAGGGAAATCTGTGATGGATTTGTGAGTGTTTAACCGCCCGACATACGATGTATCAGTAAAGCGCGTGTAGTCACGATTGAACTCGTCCATTACGCGATCAATTGTAGCCTGAGTAGACTTTGGGAATACCTTGCTATCGAGCAACTCAAGCCACCAATGCGTACCTATCCCCTCGCGTTCATATATGTTAGTTCCCACTTGAAGCCTCTAAGGCGGCGCCAGCCCAGGGCGACACGCAGCGGGGCAACCCCCAAATGTTTTTATTAAGCTTTTGCATCATTTCTAATTGTATCAAGCACGGCGTTAAATGCCTCGCTTGTCAGGCTAGCACCGCCGACACGACTAACCGAAACATCCGCTAGTGATTGGCCTTTGACGGTTGATTTGATCTCGGACTCAAAACCACTCACATATGACTCGGACTCACCATCAGTGAAGCTATCGTTCACGGTAACATCAGATACCTTGCCACCAGCAACAGTAACTTGGGCAGAAACAGTATTGCTACCGCCATGTGGCACCCGATAACTAGCCTGAGCATTGTACGTGCCGTCTTTGTAGCTTGAAGCTGTGGATGCTGTAGTAGTTGGTGTGCTGCTTTGTGCCTCAGTAGTAGAGCTACTCTGCACTGCCGCAACGCTCGGCGATGGTGACGTAGTAGCAGTATCCGGCGTAACAAAAAGTTTATACCCACCGATTCCTGCGGCAGCCACTACCGCAATTGAACCAATGATTGTAAAGATTTTTTGTGAATTATTCATTATGTTAGTGTATGTGATGGTAGTTGAGAGTAAGCTGAGAAAACCTATGAGCTAAGAAGCGAAGCAGCGAGGTTGATGGTTGTGGCAATAATTGCGGTGCTAAATATAAACGACAGCAGCGCCTGCTGGAGCGCTACCCGACGAAACGCCGATGTCTGTAGTGTCGTATCAGATACTTGATACGTCATACCGATAGTAAAGGCGAGATAGGTAAAGTCACTGTGTCGCGGACGGCTGCCACTAAAGTCAACCCCGCCCTCTTTGTCGCCATTATAATACATAGCTGCATAGCGCAGTGAATACAATGTGTGCACCGTTGACCACGAGATAATGATACTCACGAGCGCGATGATACTGCGCAGTACAACATCGATCGAATCAGATTTACCCGTCATAAACACCGCAACAGCACCCAGACTCATGACGCTGGCAATCAACACAATCGTATCCATGATACCGTGACTAAAATCATCACTCCGTGCGACGCGAGCTATTTCACTTGGGCTATGTGAACGAAAATCATTCCACACAAAGATCACCAGCAGCAGTGCCGCTACGTCCCATCCTATCAGCGGTGCTATCGGCCATTGATAACTAATGCCACATATAATCGCTGCAAGCGCCCCAAGAATCAAAACAGTGAGATAACGTAGATGTTTACTCCGAAAATGTATCATAACTTTAGTGTACCACTTTAAAGACGTGCCATGCACTACCTATCTTGATGTACAGCTAAAAATGCTTGCGCTATACTAGTGGACAGATGGTACGATCGACAAAAAAGAAATTGGGCGCTGTTGTTCGTCATGATGGCGTAGAGTTTCGTGTGTGGGCACCGTTTGCCCACAGTGTCGCTGTCACCGTACCCTATATCGACTACGATACCTCAAATCAAATCACGATGACCAGCGAGGACGATGGCTATTGGTCGGTATTTGTACCTGGTGCCGAGCCCGGTCAGACGTACAAGTACCTGATCGATACCGGCACGACAATACTTCACCGCAACGATCCGCGTAGTCGGGCGTTTACCAGCTCCGAAAATGGCGATAGCATCATTGTGGCCAATGATTTTGATTGGGGTGATGACTTATTTATGCCAATACCGCGCGAACAGCAAATCATTTACGAAATGCATATCGGTACATTTGACCGTCCCGACGCCTCGACGCAAGGCACCTTTGATACCGCGATTGAAAAGCTTGATTACCTGGCGAGTCTTGGTATCAACATGATAGAGCTTATGCCCGTCAACAACATCGCCAGCTCGCAGGGCTGGGGGTATAACGTCCGTGATGTTTTCTCTATCGAAAATAGCTATGGCGGCCGTCATGGACTGATGAAATTTGTCCGTGCTTGTCACGAACGCGGTATCGGCGTGATCGTCGATGTCGTGTACAACCATTTTATGAGTAGTACTTTGTGGCAATACGACGGCTGGCACGAGCATGACCGTGGGGGGATATATTTTTACCAAGACCACCGCGCCGATACCCCATGGGGATCACGCCCTGACTATGGTCGCCCTGAAGTCCGCCGCTTTATCCTCGATAGTATCGTCATGTGGCTGAGTGAGTTTCGACTTGATGGGCTACGCCTCGATTCGACATCGTATTTTCGTAATCTAACGGGTAGTGAAAACCATGCCGATGACATACCTGAGGCGTGGACATTGCTACAGGAGATTACGTCGCTCGCGCACCGCGTCCGACCAGGAGCGCTTATTGTTGCCGAAGATACGTCGAGTAACGCATACATTACGAGGCCCATTGGTGATGGCGGCGCAGGGTTCGACGCCCAATGGGGTTTGTCGTTTCCCAATGCTATCCGTGATATCCTGGGGCTTCATCCTCCCTATCCCGCCGATATGATAGAAGAGATTTTGTTCCGCTACAACAACGATGCATTTTCACGGGTGATTTTCAGCGACTCCCATGATACCGCCGCCAACGGACGTGTCCGACTCAATGCGGCCGCCTCACCAACTGACCCCACAAGTGTTCGCGCCCGCCAACAAACCATCCTGACGAGTGCTCTTGCGCTCACTTCACCTGGGATTCCAATGCTACTGCAGGGCCAGGAGTTTATGCAAGGTGGCGCCTTTAACGACTGGCAAGAACTTGAGTGGCCAAAAGTCGAACGGTTTGCGGGTATTGTCAAAGCTCATCATGACCTCATCGCACTGCGACGCAATGCATACGGTACGACGCAAGGACTCCTTGGCCAATCCGTCGCAATTTTTCACCACAATCCTACGAACAAGGTCATTGGCTATCATCGGTGGGATCAAGGCGGCCCTGGTGATGATGTACTGGTGCTCGTCAATTTTAGCAATCAAGCTTTCGCTTCGTATGACATAACTGTTCCCCGCAGTGGCACATGGAATGTGCAGTTCAACTCAACCTGGCGCGGCTACAGCGAAGATTTTCGTGAAGTCTCAATTGGAGCTATAACAACTGATGGGGCCAACCGAGCAACATTACCACTCGCTCCCTACAGCGTACTGATATTATCGCAAGATTCTTAAGAACGTCCTATTTATTGGCGACATGCTTTGTAATCTCACGAACGACCGCGGGGACATAGCGTCCGATGATCTCATGTCCAATGAGTATCTTTGCTCGAGTGACGTGTGGGTTCACTGCCGCTAATTCTTTGATGTTACGATCGATCACAAAAGGATCAAGTGAGCCGTAAATAATCGTTATAGGTTTTTTAATCTTTTTGGCATCTTCAAGTGTAGTCTGGTTAATAATTGTTGAGCGTAGTGTCGCAATGTATGTATCGACATTGTCGCTCGTTACGTTAAACGCAGCATTCACGAGCTTGAAACGAACTGCGATAGCCGACAGTTTGACGAGCGCCGCTTCTCTGCCCTCGACCCCACCATAGATTCGTCGTAGTGCTTCATCGGCATTAAGTAATGGGCTATCATCATCGGGTTTATAAAATGGCGGGCTACAGAGGATAAGGGACTGCACGATGATCGGATAGCGCCTTGCGACCTCAACAGCGACCAGCGCCCCAAGTGAATGCCCTATGATGATAAGTTTGCGGCCAATGCCCGCACGCACAAGAGTAGCAATGACTGATTTTGCTTGGGTATTGGCATTGTACGTCGCCCACGATGGTCGAGGCGACTCACCAAACCCCAGGAGATCAATCGTCAACAATGCCACGTCATCAGGTAGTTGCTTGATAACTTCGTCCCACTCGGCACCAGTACTACCAATCCCATGAATAAAAAGTAGCGTTGCTCGTGGGTTTTTCACGGCACGAAGCTCGCGAACATGTAGCGTATATGGCACGCGTAGCCACCGATGGATCATCATCTCAAACATATAGGTAATTATACGCTATAGTCGCTCGATGAGTTTTCGCGTGTGATGCTCGTTGATACCATTCGTGAGGTTCTTAAAGCCATGCATGCCGAGAATCTGCATGACAGTGTTCGAGCGAGCACCCGTGCGGCAGTAGAGAATGATCGGCTGATTTTTGGTGATACCCTGTAGCTGAGTCGGTAATTTCCCGCCCGCAAAAGCCATCGAGGAGATATTGATCGCCCCGTCAACATGACTTTGTTGGTACTCACTTGGTTCGCGTGTGTCAATAATCATATACTTCATACTATACATTATATAGCATGAAGTTAATTCTCTGCCAATGACGGCACGCAATGTTCTATAAATGAACGATAGACACGTGCGCCTGTCTCGTCCGACTCAGGGTGCCACTGCATGCCATAGTGTCCACGACCATGAATTGCCTCGATAATACCATCGGGCGCCGTCGCGCAGACCTCAAAACCATCAGCCAGCCGATCAATCGCCTGGTGATGACGCGAATTGATAGCGTGCATACCTAGGTGCTTCATACCCAGAAAATCACAATGAAACGTCACGTCATGCATGACATTGTCATGACCGATGTTTTCTGGCAGCATCGACGGAATATCCTGCAGTAACGTGCCGCCATAGTGAACATTGAGTCGCTGCATACCATAGCAAATTCCCAGTATCGGTAAGTGGGCCTTGTCGCATGTTTGAATCAATCTCTTCTCCCATCGAAATCTTTCGATAGGCTCAGTACGCTTGATGACAGGCAACTTTTTCTGACCATACATTCTCGGTGCTATGTCTGCCCCGCCCGAAATGACAACACCATCGCATAGCTGCGTGACAGCCTCCATCGACATGTCAGGATTGAGAATAATCGGTATAGCACCGACCTGTGCAAGCATGTAACTATACTCGCGCCGGATAAACTGACGCTCAATTGTTGAAGATGGGATAAATTGACCACCTGTATCGAAAGATGGCACGATCCCAATAACTGGCATGGTTTTTATTTTGCTCATACCTATCTATTATACGCGCTAAAAGTAATGTCGTAGCTATGCCTTGATGAGTTTGACGATAAGCTCTGCGCCCTCGACAGTAACATTATTCTCGTATCCGTTCACTACCGAACTCTGCTTGCTCGTCAGCGTCTCTGCCATGATTGTTGCCTCATGTTCCATAAGCGCGCGCTGCAGATCGTAGTCATTTGTCACGAGCTCAAGTGTAATGCGGTCATCGACATTCAAGCCAGCATCTTTGCGAGCCGCTTGTACGTAGCGAATCACTTCGCGTATTAGGCCTTCACGCTTGAGCTCAGGTGTAAGCGTCTCGTCGAGTTTCACCTCATTGCCTGTTTTAACTTCTTTGACATTCAACTCATCTTGCAAAATACTAACAAAATCAATATGCTCACCCAGGCTCGGCACCGTCACGCTCGCGAGCGGTTGGCGAACTTTTAACTTGGCTTTGGCGCGCAAGCTGAGGCCTTGATTGACATATTCACGCACTGTCTCCATGTCGTTCATGACAAGCTCATTTACCCGACCTGCAGGCAGCCAGTCTTTCAGGTGAATTGACTCTTTGTCGTCCGTCAAATTGTGATACAGCTCTTCGGCAAGAAATGGCGTAAACGGCGCCAATACGTAGGCGAGGCGCACCAGCACATAGTGCAGTGTGCGATAGGCATCGTTTTTATCACCGTCATCTTCAGATTTCCAGAAACGGCGGCGACTGCGGCGCACAAACCAGTTGCTCGCGTCATCCAGAAACGGCAATATCGGTGTCATCGCGTCGGGGATGTTATACGCATCCATATTTTTCTCGACTTCGGCCACAAGCTGGTGAAGTCGTGAGACAATCCAGATATCGAGTGGATTAGTGACTGCTGGTACTACCGCTGGCGAAGACTCTGCCTTTCCAGCAGGAGGGCGACAAGATAAAATTGGCAGGCAGTTGGCGTCGCCCGGGTCTGAGGCAGTGGTAGTACCTGCAGTCACGAGCGGATCATAGTGAGTGCCATCAAATTCCCAGCCATCGACTTCGGCATACATCGTGAAGAAATCATACATATTCCAGATCATCGATAGCTTGCGAGCAACATCACCGACTTCTTTGTCTTGGAGTGCAAAATCTTCACCATTGAGGAGCGGGCTCGAAAGAAGCAGGAAGCGAAGTGAATCAGCCGAAAACTTATCCATCAGCTCATTTGGATCAGTATAGTTGCCATAGCTTTTGCTCATCTTGCGGCCGTCGTTACCCGCGACGTTACCCGTCACGATGACATTTTTAAAACTATTTTCACCAAACAGCGCCACACTCATGGCGTGCATGTAGTAAAACCAGGCGCGGACTTGGCCAATGTATTCGACGATGAAATCACCGGGGAAATTTGCCTCAAATTTCTCTTTGTTCTCAAATGGATAGTGAAACTGTGCAAACGGCATACTGCCGGCTTCAAACCAACTGTCCATGACCTTGTCAGTGCGCGTGTAGGTTTCGCCGTCGATCTTAAAGGTAATGCTGTCCACCCACGGGCGGTGGTAATCCTCGAGCTCCACCCCGCTCAACTCTTTGAGCTCGGCATAACTGCCGACGACTTTTACTTTCCCTGATTCGGATTTCCAGACTGGCATTGCCGTCGCCCAGAAACGGTCACGACTGATATTCCAATCAGGCGCTTGCTCAACCGTCTTGGCGAACCGCCCATTTTTCACATGAGGCGGGAACCAGTTGATCGGGCCGTTTTTCTCGAGCATTTTTTCGCGCTGACCATCGATATCCATAAACCAGCTCGGATGGGCACGGTACATGAGTTTTGTGCCACAGCGGTGACAATGCGGGTAGGAGTGACGAATATAATCAATTTTCCACACTACTCCACGCTCTTTAAGCTCCTTGGCAATCGTTTTGTTGATCTCCCAGACGTTCTGGCCCTTCCAGTCGCCTTCGGTAAATAGTCCGTTCTCGTCGATAGTGTGCACGACAGGGATTTTATTTGCACGTGCCAACTCAAAATCCTCTTCACCATAGGCGGGCGCCAGGTGCACGATACCGGTACCGTCCTCGTGACTAACATACGGCGCTGCCCAGACCTTGTGGGCGTTTTCACCGCGGTTTTCAAACAACGGTTCATAGCTTTTACCGACAAGCTCTTTGCCTTTGAGCTCACGTAATACTTTGTATTCGAGTGGCTGGTGCTTTTCGTCTTGCAGTACTCTACCCAGCAACTCTTTGGCTAGTATCAACCTCTCGCCATCGACCTCAACTTCCACATATGTCAACTTCTCGTTAACCGCCACTGCTGTGTTTGCGGGCAGCGTCCACGGCGTTGTCGTCCACGCGAGTAGATAAACGTCTTCCCGCTTCCCGCCTCCCTCTTTCCTCTGTTCCGACTGCAGACGGAACTTCACATACACACTCGGATCAGTCACATCCTGGTACGCACCAGCATCCATGGTGACTTCGGCTTTGCTAAGTGGTGTGGCGTCGAGCGTACAGTACATCAGTACCTTTTCGCCCTCGTAGATCTTGCCCTTTTCGTAGAGGGTTTTAAACGCCCACCAGATCGACTCCATGTAGTCTTTGTCCATAGTTTTGTACGCACCTTTGAACTCTACCCAGCGACCAATACGATCGACGACGTCTTCCCATTCACTACTCGTCTGTACCATGTTTTCGCGGCAAGCGATAATGTATTTTTCGATACCATACTCGATGACTTCTTCGCGCGATTTGATACCGAGTTTTTTCTCAGTGTACCGCTCGGCGGGTAGTCCATGACAATCCCAACCCCAGACACGCTCGACGCGCTTACCTTTCATGGCTTGGTAGCGCGGAATTGCGTCTTTGACGATGCTACTCAGCAATGTCCCGTGGTGCGGTACACCAGAAATGAATGGCGGCCCATCGTAAAACACAAAGGCATTGTCTTTGCTACGGTTTTCGACCGACTTTTCAAACGTCTTGTCGGCTTTCCACCGCTGCACCCAATCTTTTTCGTATTCGAGCGCGCGACGACGGGTACCTGATTTAAATTTCATGCCCTACTCCTTCTTATTACTTCGTCCATGTTTAGTTACTCCCCCTTTACCTTTCGCACCATCTTCACTTCAGGAATCTTATCGGCAAATAATGTCTCACTATTTGGAACTTCTACAAACCCCCACTTGCGGTAAAAGGCTTTAGCTCGTTCGTTATATTTAACGACTCCGAGATGCACGTCTTGTTCATTGCCAATCCAGCTCATTGCTGTTCGCATAAGTTCATTACCAACACCCGTGCCATGATAGTTCTTGTCGACGTACAGTGACCCAAGGTGCCACATACCATCCTCGTCGCGATAAGGAGTCGTAGAACCAATAATTAAACCTTTGGCGTCTTTGGCCACCCACGCGTTGAATGTACCATTTTGTCTTCCCTCGACGAAACGTTCACGACGTGATGCCACTTTTTCTGGCGCCATCTGCTCATGATTTCGTTGCTCTATCCACTCAGCCGATACGCCTTCTGCTTCATTTGTATAAGTATCGAGCCACGACTGCAAGCGCATTACCGTAGCTAACTCGATATCATCAAGTGTCATCTCCGAAACGGTGAATTGCGGCTGTTTTTCGCGCTCCATACTCTTCTCCTAAAATAAAACTACTTCTTTTAGTTACGAGAACCAGATCGCTCTGGCGGTACCATCTCGTTTCTAAAAGAAGTAGTTCTTTTAGCACTTGTTTGTTCGGTCTGTCGTGCCGATACCGGCGAGTTCTAGTAGGCTATGGCCGTTCTTCTCGCTAGCTTGTGATTGATAGTCACTCAAACGCTTCGTATCAATTATACCTTATCTGTTGTCAAAATAAAATGCGGTGATTTTTCACCGCATTCTTCCCTCGTCCCTCTTCCCCCTAACTCACTACCACAGCCACGGCTGCTTCTTCACCGCCTTGTTACTTAGCCACCAGTTGATCAAGCTCCATTCACGGCGACCAAAGGCAACAACCCAGAGCACTAGCGCATAAATGATGTGGTCATCAATCACTGGATTGTTTGCCAGTGGCACTTCGGCGATCCACATCAGATAAAGCAGTATCGTACCAGTCACAGCAGCAATACGCAGGCCAATACCAAGTGTCAGTGCGACACCGATACCTAGCAGACCAAGCATAAACAGCCAGTCTACCCATGGTTGACCAGCGAGCGATACAAAGGTGTCACGAAATGGACTGTGTTCGTTAACGCCAAATTTTAAAAACCCTGTTGTCGGTGATGCACCAACAATCCATGCCTTGTCGGCAGCCGTCGAGATACCGAGTCCTAGTAGTTTGTCAAAAAACGCCCAGAGAAACACAAACCCCAGCGCGATACGCGTCGCAGCCAGCGCTTGCCAGGCACGTTTATATGGTACTGTTTTTGCCATTAGAGTAACCCTCCCTTATATTCTATTTCTCAGCATACTACTTGTGGTTACAATTTGCAATTATCGGCGCGGCGGGAATGGCACCAATATACTTGTGCAGCGTTTGTACTCTGCCCAGCCAGTGCGACGGGCTGCTTGACGCTCTGCTGGTGGGATGCCCGACACCCAAATGATCAGATAGGATAGTACGGCAGGCCCGATAAATGCCCACATGCTACATGTCACGGCGTAGACAAATAATCCAATGCCCCACCATTGAGTGAGTTCACCAAAATAATTCGGATGACGTGAGTACCGCCATAGTCCTGTCTGCATCACAGTACCTTTATGCTTGGCTTGTGCAATAAATCGACGCAACTGCCAGTCCCCAATGCTCTCCCATACAAACCCTTTGACCCACACAGCAATTGCTAGCCATGCTAGCACACCGATATGTAGAGAATCCGTCTGCTGTACATGCCAAAACCCGACAAGCAGCGGCGACACGACAATTGTCGCGAGCAGTGCCTGCACCATATAAATACGCATATACATCTGGCTCCAGTGCTTTGATCGCCATTTTTTACGTAGCTCGACATACCGTAGATCTTCGGCTTTAGACGCCGCAAATCTACTACCGATATGCGCACTCAACCTCATACCCCACAGTGTTACTGCTCCAAGCAATAATGCGTAGACGAGTAGGCTATACCCAGAAACTGGCGGCACCAAAAACGCCCACGTCCAAGATGTCACGATAAATGTCATACCCCATGCCGTATCGATCAAATCATACCGGCCAAGTCGCCGTGCCATAGCAAACACCAGGCTCAAAAACACAATCGCTGCGCTCAGACCCACGACCCATAGGGTGATTACTTCAGCCATGACTGCACAATCCAAAAGCTTATACCCGCGACACCGGCCGTTAGCACCGCACCCCATAGCAAATCAACCACCACAAGCTTTGTCGTCCAACCTTTGAGCGTGGCGAGATTCGTCAGATCATAGGTTGCATACGCCACAAATCCAAACAGCGCACCATACCCAACAGCGTGCTGCCATGAACCCTTTTCAAGCGCGGGCGACAGCACAAACGCCACAATACCCACGACATAAATGAAGTAAAATAGTACCGCTGCAGGCATATTTGGCTTTTCAAGTAACAGGCTACCAATCTGACTTTTATAGAACTTATTGGCGATAACACTTAGCCATAGCGCATCAATTACTGCCATCACCCCGCCCGCTACGAGCATCCGTATGAGAAAATCAGTCATGCCATTACCTCTTCTATTATCTGCTTAAAACAATGCACTGCCGTACTTGAGGAGTATCGCAGCAATCAAGATAAATACGATGCTAAACAGCACGAGCTTGTCGTAGTCTCGTGCAATAAAATCATTGGCTCGGCGCGACAAGGATTTTGATAGGTATAAATTACCCTCGCGAATGTTGTAGCGCGTAATCGCAAACCACACAAAGGTCGTCGTCGCTGTCACCAGCAAACACCATGGACACAGCGCCTGGATAATAAAGAAGCTGGTGTAAAACAGGTACAGCGCAAAGATAAACCCGAGCGTATAGCAGATCTCGGCCACAAACATAAACCGCCGTGGGAATTTCACACCCGCTAGGCCCGCAATCGCCACCGTGATCACCACCGGCTCAGCGATCAGCCCTAGGAAACTATTCGGAAATCCAAACAAATGTGCACTCGAGTGCAGTCCGACCGTCGCACAGTTAAGTACGATATTGATACTACAGCTCAAAATCGCATCGGGATTACGGGCGAGCTCAATCGCCTCAACACTGAGGACAAATGACGCAATAAGGCTAATGATCGCCCCGACCAACATACTGGCAAATATCCAACGGTCGTCACGTAGTCGCTTCTCTTCGTGCGTAAAGAATTCTCGGATATTTTTAAGCATAGTAGCTTACCTCGCTGATTGTCGGCAGTGGTCGCCCTCGCCATAGGTTCTGTAGCTGTCCATTGTCATCTAGTGCGACGATGCTCGGATACTCCACGATATCATAGGTGCGACACGTCGCTGCTCCCTGGCGCGTCTCTGGGTCAACCGTCTCGAGCGTCCGTCCTGTCTGGCGCGTAAAGTCCGTGAGCCACGTCATCACCTCGCGGGCATGATCACTCTCCATTTTGAATACCACAAATGTTTTCATTACTTATAATTGTACATCTAGCCTGGATTATTCCAAATAACTCAGCGTAAAATGTTGAGCCCGCCCACAAAGGAGCGGTACGCTACGATAACTATCGTCGCTACTCAACTTTGTCGGGCGGGTTTAGTTGTCTCAGTCGAGAATTTCTTGGATGATTTTTCGCAGTGTGGTTGCTTCACTCTTAGCAAGCCTCAAGAGCACCTTTCGCTCTCGTTCACTCATCATTGGAGATTCTGCGACCTCGATCATTCTCAGGGCGTGAATTATGAGCTTGACGTTCTTTGTGGCTAAACCTTCGTCAAGCAAATTTCCCTGCCCAAGCCACGCTGTATCTGCATTCAACCTGTGAAGCCTGTCGATAACCAACCAGCGCTCCAGCAATTCCCAATCTCCCATCTGTATCACCTCCGTCTCGGATGGAAAGACTATAATTAGATATACAATAATTACATAAATTATTCCATGAAGACAGTGCATTGGGCTCGGTGTGTATTGTTACTGTATCAGAAATGAAATAGAGTCTGCTCCCCGCGTGGAGGAGCAGATACTCTACTTCACGCGCTGGGTCAAACAGACTCGTTACTACATGTCGTAGACATGCCATGCTGTCGTCCCTGATCGCAGCTTGCAACCTTGACCGCAGCGGCGAGCATACGCATCTTCGCCATGCTCAGTTCTTTGCCGGGCAGCTGCCTTTGCCTGGAGGGCGTCGTATTTTTCCCTGCCAGCGCACGCGATGGCAGTGAACGCCCTTCGGTAGCTTCCTCGTGGACTCGAACTCACAATAATCACCCTCTCAAATCGCTTCAGAGCAGTGTCTTACTGCTAGGGACTAAAGCTGTTTTTATTATAGATTGAATGGTACTTGATGCAATCATAAGCAACACAAAACCACCCTCGCAGGGTGGTTTTGCTTTTTAGACTTTTTCTCAACTACTCCTGGTCATGCAAGGTTGTTTCCTAGTAGATGTTATGCGAGGCAGCGACGAAGCGCGGAGTGGGCTGTACATGTAGGTACCGCCCACGAGCACTGGAGACGCTAACGAAGCAGAGCGCTACTAGGAACAACCGGATGTGCTACCACAAGCCGCACAGACAAAACACGACCCAGCCCGTTGCGTCACGTTACCACAGTTGTGACAGAGGGGCGCGGCCGCGTCGGCCAGCTTTAGCTCGGCGCGCGCGGTACGAAATGTCGTCTCGACGGTTGCGTCTTTGTCGAGATCTTCTGGTACGATATCGCTAACTTTGAGCTCCTCCACGACATCAGTCACCGCGTGCTTGGTCGGCTCTTGGTCGAGCAAGCTTGCCTGCTGGCTATTTAGCTCGGCCTCTAGGTCGTCGAGTGATGCCAAGCCAAGCTCTAGTCGATCATCAATCGACAAATATTCGATCGCCAGACGTCGGAACATGTAGTCAACGATGCTCGTCGCCGTACGCACATCTGGATCATCGGTCGCACCAAATGGCGCAAAGTTAGTGTTACTCATGCCACGCACATAGGCCTTGAGCGGCACGCCGTACTGCAAGCCGTAGCTAACTGAGCGGCCAAAGGCATCCATCAGGCCAGCAAGGGTTGAGCCCATTTTGGCGACAGTGATAAAGATCTCACCCGGTGTGCCGTCTTCAAACTCGCCCACCGTCACGTAACCTTTGAGGTCGCTGATCTTAAACTCGATTGTTTTCGAATTACGGACACGTGGCAAGTCGCGGCGCTCGTTGCTACGGACGATCTTCTCAACGACTTTCACCTCATTTGCCTCGGCGCCCTCTGGCGATTTCGTTTCTTTCGTCTTTTTGTCGCTGAGTGGCTGGCCAACTTTTGAGCCATCACGGTAGATCGCAACTGCCTTGAGGCCAAGTTTCCATGAGTCCAGGTGAAGTTGCTCGACATCTTCGACGGTCGCACTCTCTGGCATATTCACCGTCTTGCTAATCGCGCCAGAGAGGAATGGCTGGACAGCGCCCATCATCTTGACATGCCCCATGTAGTGAATCGCATTGTCGCCGACCGCACAGGCAAAGACTTCGTAATCGCCCTCTTTGAGGTGGGGTGCGCCAACGACCGTGCCATGTTCGTGAATGTACTCGACGATTTCTTGGGTGTCGGATTTGCTGTAGCCGAGTGTCTTGAGAGCACGCGGGATTGTCTGGTTGACAATGATCATGCTTCCGCCACCGACCAACGTCTTAAACTTTGTCAGGCTAAAGTCGGGTTCGACACCTGTCGTGTCACAGTCCATCATGAACCCAATCGTACCGGTTGGCGCTAGCACCGTCGCCTGTGAGTTACGGACACCGTATTTTTCACCGAGCTCGACAGCCTCATCCCAGACTTGAGCGGCAGCACTAAGTAACTCTTCCTCGACAAGCTTGGCATCGATATCTCGGACAGCATCGCGATGTTTGCGTAGCACACAGTTCATTCCGTCGCGGTCTTTGGTGTAGCCCTCAAATGGGCCGACACGCTTGGCGATACGAGCACTGGTGGCGTAGCCTTCACCCGTCATAATAGCGGTGAGTGCAGCGGCAAAAGCACGGCCTTCGTCACTGTCATATGGCAGGCCCTTAGCCATCAGCGTCGCGCCGAGGTTGGCATACCCCATACCGAGCTGGCGAAAACGACGAGTGTTTTTGTCGATTGCATCGGTTGGGTATTCGGAATATCCGACAAGGATTTCTTGTGCCAAAAATACGACGTCCACGGTGTGCTTGTAGGCTTCGACATCGAAGCTGCCATCTTCGCGGAGGAATTTCAGCAGGTTGATGCTCGCGAGGTTACACGCGCTGTTATCGAGATGCATGTATTCGGAGCATGGGTTAGAACCATTGATACGTCCTGCCTTTGGCGTCGTGTGCCAGTCGTTGATCGTGGTGTCAAACTGCATACCAGGGTCGGCTGACTCCCAGGCGGCTTCGGCGATCTCACGGAAAAGTTTGCGAGCACGGAGTGTGTCGTACACTTTTTTGTCTTTGACACCGACAAGCTTCCATTCATCGTCATTTTCAACAGCACGCATGAACTCATCGTTAACACGCACCGAGTTATTAGCATTTTGATACTGGATGCTGATGATATCGCGGCCGTTAAGGCCCATATCAAAACCAGCTTCCTCAAGCACGCGAGCTTTGCGCTCTTCGCGGGCTTTGCACCAGATAAATTCTTCGATGTCGGGGTGATCGATGTTGAGTATCACCATCTTTGCGGCACGGCGCGTCTTGCCGCCACTGGCGATCGTACCAGCGCTAGCATCGGCTCCACGCATGAAGCTTACAGGGCCACTCGCGCGTCCACCACTGGTGCTAAGGCGCTCGTTGCTACCACGGAGTGTGCTGATATTGAGCCCGGCACCGCTCCCGCCCTTGAAGATCATACCTTCTTCGCGGTACCAGTTGAGGATACTGTTGAGACTGTCCTCGACGTGAAGGATAAAGCAGGCACTGGCTTGCTGGCGACGATCTGGCGTGCCGATATTGAACCAGACTGGGCTGTTAAAAGCAGCCCGCTGAGTGGCGAGAATGTATTTGAGCTCGGCATTAAAAGTATCGGCTTCGTCCTCAGACGTAAAATAACCATTTTCATAGCCATGCTTGGTGATGGTATTTGCCACGCGATCGATTAGTTCACGTAGACTAGCCTCACGCTGCTTGGTACCAGGTGTGCCATAAAAATACTTTTGCGCCACAATATTGATGGCGTTTTGGCTCCAAAACTCTGGAAACTCAACATCTTTTTGCTCAAAGACCGTTGTACCATTGCTCGGATTGACGATACTCGATTCTCGTTTAACCCACGACAACATGTCGTATGGATCGGTGCCCTTTTCTGTAAAATAGCGCTCAATAGCAAGCGCAGACACTGTTTGTGCCATAATAACTCCCCCTCACGTTATGATGATTTTTAATATGTTTGTTTGATGAGTCGTCAGTCTACCCTCATAGCCCGACGAATGCACCGACTGCAGAATTATGATTGACGTGTTGACTTGATTGTCTGAAGTGCCTGTTCGAATTCTTCGACCGTCTTAAACTCACGATAGACACTAGCAAAGCGCACATACGCAACTTCGTTGCGGCGAGCCAGCTCATCGAGCACAAGGTCGCCGATCTGTCGTGAATTCACTTCATTGACACCGAGATTGTAGAGCTTATCTTCAACCTGGCCGATGAGTTCTTCGATCTCGAGATCCGAGGTAAGGAACTTGCCAACCGAGCGATGAATCGCTGCAAACAATTTCTGACGTTCAAATAGCTCACGCGTGCCGTCTTTTTTGACAACTGCAAGGTTGGGTCGCTCGACACGTTCATAGGTAGTGTACCGATGAGCGCAGCCAAGACATTCGCGGCGGCGGCGAATCGCATCACCGTCGGCGGCATCTCGGGACTCAACAACTTTGGAGTCATCTATCTGGCATTGTGGGCATTTCA
>CAZKIA010000011.1:0-18442 GCA_964552765.1 uncultured Candidatus Saccharibacteria bacterium | reverse complement strand
AATTATATACAAAACCAAAATGTGAGCGTACAGAGTACGAGTAGCTTTTGGTTGAGTGGGGGAGGTCGTTCAAACACGAGCTTTACGGCACCGCTTTTCACATCAGCTGCCGCGACGTCATTGACGCTGGATTCGGGGACAACAGGTGCGCTTAGTATTGGTACGGGCGCAAATGCTAAAACGATTACGATTGGAAACACGACAGGAGCGACTGCACTAGCGCTCAGTGCGGGAACTGGTGGCGTGACGATAAATTCCTCGACACCAGTAGCGGGAGGCGCAGTGGTAACAATTAATAGTAATATTACCGTGTCGTCTGCAAATGGCTACGGTCTGGCAAACTACGGTAATCTTGCCGTAGGGCCTGGCTCGACACTGTCGTCATACTACAACACAGGTAGCCAGCTAACATTTTCTGATACTGGCACGGCCTACGGGGGGTTGATAGGCGGCAATATGTCTGAGGTGCTATGGTCTGGCGCCAGTAACAGTGCGGAATGGGTTATTGGTAATGGCGGTAAAGTGAGTAATGTATCCGGCGCTGGTACCATCAATAGGGCCGTGGGAACCTACGGTATCATACAGGGTAGCGCTGGTTCAACGATCAATAATGCCTATGCAGTGACAGCGAGTGTGTATGGGTCAAATATCACCAACGCGTACGGTATCTATGTACAGCCGATTACGGCTGGTACGGTAAGCAACTATCCTCTATATCTTGATAGTAATCCACTTGGCGGCGGGCCAGCACTCATGAGTGTATCAAGTACGGGGGCAACATCGATTCGTGGGACGACAAATCAGTCTAATGCATTTATTGTTCAGGGGGCAGGAGGGTCGGGTTTGTTAGGGGTTAATACGAAATTGAGTGGTAACTCTATAAGTAACCCGAGTGTTGAAGTAGATACAGCAGGTTGGGTGCAACGAGCAGGGACGGTTATTAGCCGAACGACAGCGGAAGCGTATTATGGTCAAGCCAGTGTGTCGGCAGTGACGACGGCAACTGCTAACAATGGGATCAATTACCCCATTGTTTTGCCCGCCAACTCATTCTATTGGTTTAGTGCGATGGTTAAGACGAGTTCGGCGGCAAATATTCGGCTGGGTTATGCAGCAGATGGTGTATCAGAGACGTTGTCATGTTCACCAGATACCCCGACGAGTGCAGCGACCTGGACGCTCGTACAATGTTCGTTGACGACACCGGCGACAGTGTCGGGTAGTGCGTATGTGTATCTCTATCAGACGGATGCTGTGGCGCGAACTATCTATATCGACGGCTTGCGAGCTGGTTGGCTAATCAAAAATTATCAGGATAATCAAATAACACTTGGCAATAGCGCGACAACCGTTCAGATTGGTGGTGTTGATTCTGATGCAACAAGAGTTGCTGAGGCGGCACTACGAGTTCGACAGTCAAACAAGACTAATGTTGGCGTTCAGATCACGGCTGGTTATGGGATGGCAGCTGGCAGTAGTGCGGCCGCAGCCTTCATGCTAGAGGATAGTAGCGGTAATAGCATTATACGATCAGTTAATGATGGTAATGGTGCCTATACGACGATTACAGGAGGAGAAACACTTGGCTGGCAGAATGCTGCGCTGGTTGTTACCACAGCCAACGCGGGCGCATCGGCATTTCGGGTCCAGGGAACATCAGGACAAACTGCTGATATCATGCAGGTTAAAGATGTCTTTGCGGGAACGAACCTCTTTGGCGTTGGCGCGACCGGCCAGACAATCATTAGAAATACTACTGATAGTACGACATCATTTCGGGTACTCAATGCTGCCGGAGCAAATGTATTGACGACTGATACAACAAATAGTCGTGTTGTGATCGGTACGGGACCATTAGGTAATTCGACAGGCTATACACTTGTACTTGATAGTAAGAATACGGCTGGCGATCCGGCAGGCGTCAATGGAGCGATGTACTACAACAGCTCAACAGGTACCTTCCGCTGTTATCAAGCAGGGACATGGCAGAATTGCATCGGTGGAGCGCTCTATACGACAGTGGCGGATTCGACAACGGTAAATGGTTCCGTGACGACTGTTCAGGATCTCAGTACAAGTTATAGTATGCCTGCCAATTATTGCACAGCAGGACGGGTTATACATCTCTATGCAAGTGGTATCACAACATCTACGACGACGGCACAGCCGATAAGGTTTTCGGTCAGGATAGGGGGGACGGCCGTGACGAGCCAAGCGAATAACTACACGCCAGCAGCGAGCATGGCGAATCTCGGATGGGTTGCCGATGCTAGTTTTACATGTCGAGCAGCGCCGAGTGCTGCCTCAGTGGTTATGGCAAGCGGAAGTGTCATCGGTCAGACAAGCACAACCGCAACAGTTGCGGGCACTGCGAACCCAATGGGCCCTGCTTCTGCAACGGGCGTTAATATTGCAACTAATGCTGCTCAGACCGTCACGTTAGCAGTACAGTTTTCGGGTACCGCTAGTGCTGCCAATACATTGACCCTAAAGCAGTTATACGTCAATGCAGAGTAAACAGTGCTAACAGCCGTGTCATTTTGTCAGGATCATAGCTAGCTGGGCCTGTAATAATGATCCAGGTTGATGATGTGGTTGGCAGACTGACAATGGTTTGTTTCTCATGGACACCGATACTGGCTTTGCCGATTGGTGTATCAACCTGAAAGTGCAGTGGGATAATATTGGGTACAAAATTCGCGAGCTGCTTTTCATCAGGCTTCTTTTGCAAGCTAACGCTAAGTGTTTCATTGCCGTCTACGACATTATAAATCACTGCACCACTGCCAAAGTGGGCTGATGCGGTGTGGCTTACGATGCCAGACGGTAGTTTACGCTCATCAATACAATAGAGTGGTATGTCGTGAGCCTTTTCTACGATCTCGGATGAAAACGCGCAGGCTTTCTGTGTACCGATAGGGAGTCGCCACCATATGACGCCAATAACCACCATTACAACTACCATCACCACACTTATGAGAACGCCCTTCTTCATCCTTCTATCATACCGCACCTATCCTCGTATGGATCGATAGCCTATCCACAGCTTCACCTGCTAGACTAGGGATATGCCTGAACTACCTGAAGTCGAAACAATTCGCCGTGGATTATCACGCCTCATCATCGGACAGACGATTGTGGATGCTACACACGACACACCAAAGAGTTTTCCAAATGCACCGGATGAGGTGAATACATTTCTTATTGGTGCACGCATTACCGCAGTGCGCCGACGTGCCAAGGTGCTACTCATCGACCTTAGTACGAATTACACATTGGTTATTCATCTTAAGATGACGGGGCAGCTCGTGTTTATCAAGGAGGGGCTAACCCCTCCGCTTGATTCTGAAGTCAATTCAGAATCATCGCTCCACCCCCTAAAGCTCGTGCGTAGCACTCGTATAGATGATCGAGACATTGCTTATCAAGCCTCTAGTCTCAAGTCTCCAGATTCTCAAAACGATGTCATGCGTCGTTTTGGCGGCGGGCATCCCAATGATTCACTCGTCGGTAGCTTGCCCGACAAATCCACCAGAGTAGAAATAACATTCCAAGGTGGAAGCAAACTATTTTTCAATGATCAGCGTAAATTTGGTTGGATGCGTCTCATACCGACCATTAGCGTGCCTGAGATTGACTTCATGAAGCGAGTGGGGCCAGAGCCACTTGAAGACTCTTTTACTGCGGACGAGTTTATATCGCGCATCCGACGACGCAACAATACGACGATTAAGGCTGCTATTCTCGACCAGACGGTACTGGCTGGCGTCGGTAATATCTACGCCGATGAATCATTGTGGGGCGCAAACATACACCCCGCTAGTCGAGTAAGAGATATTAGTGACAAAAAACTTGCTCAATTGTTGATTGAGATAAAATATGTCATGAACCTCAGCATCGAAAAAGGTGGCAGTACTGATCGAAACTATGTCAACGCTGAAGGCAAAAAGGGAAGTTATATTGATTTTGCCAGGGTATTTCGCCAAGAAGGCAAGGCGTGTCCACGCTGTGGTATAACGATCGAAAAAACTCGCATCGCCGGCCGCGGTACGCACATTTGTCCGCATTGCCAGATGGCTCCTGTAGAATAGAAGATAATGATACAACTGTTTTATGGTGACAATGACTACGCGCGGACGCAGGCAGTGCGTCGAGCACGTGATGATTATGCCGAGCGCCATGGCGATCAGAGCGTTGATAGTGTGCGAGGTGAGACACTGACATTGATCGAATTGCCACAGCTTTTACATGGTCAGTCGTTGTTTTCACCACACAAGCTGATTATTGTGCACGACGCCAGCACCAACAAGCCTGTCTGGGATGAATTGTCTGATTTTCTCGAGACGATACATGATATCGATTTGCTACTGATTGAGACAAAGCCCGACAAGCGTACCCGAACCTTTAAGTGGCTACAAAAAAACGCCGAAATACGTGAATTCAAAGCACTTGATGAGCGCGAAGTTACCAACTGGGTGCGCACGCATGCCCGGACATACGGTATTGAGCTGCATCATGATGAGGCGAAATTTTTGGTGGCGTACTCTGGGGTAGAGCAGTGGCGACTGCACCATGATATTGAGAAACTAGCGTTGGCCGGCAAACCAGTATCACGTGAGCTCATTCAGGAATTGATTGATCCAAACCCTACCGTAACAGCCTTTGACTTGCTGGATGCGATTATTGCTGGTCGGCGTGAAACAGCACTCGATAAATTGGCGGCAGTACGTCGTACCGAGGATCCGTACAAATTTATTGGGTTATTGGTGAGCCAACTCTATGCTCTGGCTGTTTGCAAGACAGCCGACAACAAATCGTCGCAAGCGATTGCTACCGAGGCTGGAATCCACCCCTTTGTAGCACAGAAATCTCTCGCGACTGCACAGAAGCTTTCAATGCCAAAACTACGCGAAATGATTGCGGCAATCGAGCACTGCGATGAGATGATTAAAACCTCAGGGGCAGATCCCTGGAATATGATTGAGCTTGCCGTCGCTAAGATCAGTCACTAAAAAACACCCGAGGAGGGTGTTTTTCTCGGAGAGCAACTTCACCTCATTATTTTTTAGTAGTAGGTTTCTTTGCGGCTGGTTTTTTCGTAGTAGTAGCTGGTTTCTTGGCTGGAGCTTTTTTGGCTACAGGCGTTGCTGTGGCTTTTTTGGTAGCGACAAGTTTTACGCCAGCGTCTTTTGCACGGCGACTGAGGGCGCTCTTGCGGCGAGCAGCAGTGTTTTTCTCAAGCACATTTTTCTTGACGGCTTTGTCGAGCGCACTGTGAGCTTTACTGAGAGTAGTGGCTGTTGGGGTAGCGTCAAAGGCTTTGACGGCGGCTTTAACTTCTTTTTTAGTCGTGACATTGCGGTCACGTCGAACAAGCGTTTGTTTGGCTCGTTTGATTGCTGACTTGATGATTGGCATAGGGCTCCTTGAACTTAAAATGATGAGATAATTCAACGTGACACTATATCGTATCTGTTGACATCTGTAAAGTCATCATGCAATTTTCTTGACCGAACATTCCTCTTATGCTACAGTGGTCAAAAGGACTAAAAACAAACAAAGAAAACCATGGATACGTCAAACTCCAAAGCCGCAATTGTTGATAAGATTAAGAAATCATCGACAATTCTTGTCACGGTTTCACGCGACCCATCAGTCGATGCACTGGCTGCTGCATTGAGCTTTTCGCTAATGCTCAACAAAATCGACAAGAGCTCGACCGCTGTATTCTCAGGGGCAGTTCCCCCAGCTATCACATTTTTAGAGCCAGAAAAAAACTTTGAGGGCACTGTTGATAGTCTGCGTGATTTCATCATCGCGCTCGACAAGACCAAGGCCGACCGCCTCCGTTACAAAGTAGAAGGTGATGTTGTTCGTATCTATATCACTCCGTACAAGACGAATTTATCGGAAAATGATCTCGAGTTTAGTCAGGGTGATTTTAACGTTGATTTAGTAATCGCACTTGGTGTTGATAAGCAGTCTGACCTTGATAGTGCGATTTCAGCACATGGCCGTATTTTGCATGATGCAACGGTCGCAACCATCAACAACCGTGATGTCAAAAGTAGTCTTGGGACGATTGACTGGAATGATGGAAAAGCGAGTAGCCTGTGTGAGATGTTAATGAGCCTCAGTGAGGCGCTTGGCTCGAATCTTTTGGATGATCAAATTGCGACTGGACTCTTGACGGGTATCGTTGCGGCGACAAATCGCTTCAGTAATGAACACACCACACCTCGTGTCATGACAATGTCGGCACAGCTGATGGCGGCAGGGGCGAATCAGCAACTTATCGCCGAAAAACTTCAGGCTGGCGGCGTATCATTCGATACGATCAATGTTCGCGATAGCGATACGACTGACAAAGCGCCAGAACCAGAGCCAACTGAACCAGAGCCTACCCCAGAAGATATCGCCGATGGTGTCATGCATGTTGACCATGACGACAAGCCTGCAGCGGTAACTGATCTTACCCCTGAGGATAATACGCCAACGAGCACTAATGATCTCGATAGTCGGCTTGATGAAGCCCTTGGACGTAATCAACCACTCGACCATTTGCGTAAAGAGTTGGAGGCTGCTGCAGCGCAGCAGGCTGAGTCGTCTAAGCCATCAACTGACTGGCGTGATCACGTCCATGACCCTGGCCCGATGCCAGATAATCATGGCCCAATCTTAGGTGGTACACTCAATGCTACAACAAGCCAGGCCGAAGCAACCAACCGGGCAGAAGAGCGAGCTGCTCGTAACGGTATGATCTTGAGTCATGGACAAGCTCCAAAAGATCCAGAGCCTGTCGTTAGTGATACGCCTGCAAATGACCAAGCGGCTAGTAACGCCGAACGCCTTGACGACAAGCCATCGTCTCGTGGTAAGACCTTGCAGCCTGTCACGATGCAGCCGATCAATTCACCATTGCCTGTGCTAACGCCACCCCCTATGCCAGCAGTAGCACCAGAGGAGCCTATCCAGGCATCTGTTAGCCCTGCGGGCATGAGCTACGAAGAGTCACCCTTGCCACAAAGTCCACCGCAGACAACGCCTCCTGGACAAACCTTGGCTGACCTTGAGGCTGAAGTCCACGCCGCCGCCGCTGCTCATCCTGCAACCAGTTCTCTTGATGATGCGAGATCAGCAGTAACGCAAGCCTTTGATCAGTCGCTGAGTGTTGGCGGCCAGCCCGCCAATGTACCAGCGCAAGCACACGATCAGCCAGTGGTAGTGGCACCACCAATGCCGCCGATGCCAGATTTTTCGACGTTGCCACCATTACCGCCACTTCCTAGCCAGCCAATACCAGCTTCACCGCACCCTGCGGTCGCACCGCCAGCTTTTCCACTCAGTACTGAGCCTGAGGTAGCACCAGCTCCTGGACAATTTCGCATCCCTGGACAGTAATAGACGAGGTTAGTCGCGAATAGCGAAATAGTCGTAGGTCGCTGCAAACTGCTGTGTACGTAACCGCTTGAGATGGATTGCACCATCGCTCCGTTGTGTCTTATGGGTTTCGATAACGGCGATGCGTTGATCGAGCACACTTGATACGTCGATTTTCTCGAGCTGCTCATCGTCATAGCCTGCATCCATAAATACCCACCCGGTATTTTGGTCGGGCTGCAATGACTTTGGGAGGCAAAATAGTCGTACGCGGTGCAGGCACGGTTCGTAGGGCCGCAAGCGATAGAATACTAGGCAGACTGCTCGAGCAGCGACAATATGATCGATATGCCCTGAGATTCCACCCAGTTCAAAGGTGATAAATTCTACGCTATCAGGCTGTCGCTCATCTATCACGGTTCGCACCTGTTGCTCGATTGTGTCGGCGATCTCGATCATTGAGGTATTAGACAAGGTACTATCTTTATAGCCAAGATGAGTCATGGTGGTAGCGCCGATGAGCTCCCCTGATCGTCGCCATTCCTCAAGCCGTATTTGACCGAGATCATCGTAGTTATCGGGGTTACTACCGGCTTCTCCAGCGGTGATGGTGATTAGATGAAGCTCGCTGCCGTTTTGCACTTCTTGAATCAGCGTGCCAGCCGGGCCAAATGCCTCATCATCGGGGTGTGCAAAGATGCCGAATATGACCTTTTTCATCTCATTAGTGTAAACTACAGGGGTGGAAAAAGGCAAAATTCTCCTCATTGATAAACCAGTTGGCTGGACAAGCTTTGATGTGGTGGCAAAGATTCGAGGGCTCATACGAGCGCCGTATCAGGCGCGAGGTGAAAAACCGACCAAGCGACAACTCCGCGTTGGCCATACGGGCACGCTTGATCCTTTCGCAACAGGGCTGTTAATCATCTTATTGGGTGATGCCACGAAGCGATCTGATGAGTTTTTGAAGCTCGATAAAGTGTACGAAGCAACAATTCGCCTTGGTGCGACGAGTTCGACGGGTGATCCGGAAGGGGAAATTACAGAGACGTTAGACGTTAGACGTAAGACATTAGATGAAGTGAACGAGGCGCTGGAGCAGTTTGTAGGCGAGATCAAGCAGATTCCACCAGTGTATAGTGCTATTAAAGTTGGTGGACAGCGGGCCTATAAACTAGCGCGGGCGGGGCAGGCGGTCGACATGCCATCGCGCCAGGTAATGATTTATTCGATAGAGCTACTGGACTATATCTATCCCGATGTGACTATTCGAGCACACGTAGGCAGCGGTACTTATATTCGGACATTGGCTGAAGACATTGGCAAGGCGCTGGGAACGGATGCCTATTGTGCGGCACTGCGGCGGACACGCGTAGGGGAGTACAACGTCCAAGATGCTCATACTTTACCTCTGTCGCCAGATGTGATAGAGTAGTCCAGTATGATTACTAAAGAAGACAAGTTAAAAGCACTGAAAGTCGGCGCGGTTCACAAGACCGATGTTGGCTCTCCTCAAGCGCAGGTCGCAGTTCTGACGGCTCGCATCAAAGAGGTGACGGCTCACTTGCAGGCGAACAAGCATGACAACATGGCTCGCCGCGGTCTGATCCAGATGGTTGGTCGCCGCAAACGATTGCTCAAGTACCTTGAGAGCAAAGACTTTGCCGCTTACCAAGACATCATCACTAAACTTGGTTTGCGTAAATAATCTGAAGTAGCTTTGCATTACCGCCCACTCGCTAAAGTGGGCGATTTTGTCTTATGAATGGCAGAAAAATAACTATTGTTTATCGTCAATGTTTGTGAAAGAATTAAAACATTAAAAATTAAGGAGGTGTATGAAGTTTATCATTAAAGCATTTGCAGGTCTCGCAATCGCCTTTGTAGCCTTGTCGTTTAATTCGACATCGGTTTCAGCTGCAACTTACTGTACCGACTATACTTATGGGTATGGGTCGAGTGGTAGTTGTGTGCGTGAATTACAAAACATGGTCAACAAAACCTATCAGGCGTATGGATATATGCTAGGTTATCGGACTCCTCTTGTGACAGATGGTATCTATGGTGCAAACACCAAGAGTGCTGTACTTAACATCCAGAATCATGCACAGCTAAAGAGTGGCAGTACATGGTTTGATATCGGCCGTGATGGAGTTGCTGGCCCGCAAACCTGGTCTATGGTGTGTTATTACGGTGATTATAATTGGTCAAACCTGGCATACCTAAAGAGTATCGGTTGTGTGCGTTATACCTATAATAACTTTAATCTATGGCAGTACCTCGGCTATAAGGGCATATCTCTGCATTATTAGTCTCGGATAGCTTTGCTAGAGCTCGCTGATAATTATCGGCGAGCTTTTGTTTGGTGGGCTGTGTAGAAAGTTCTCCGCCAGGTGTACACCAAACCTCGAGCATTGACGCGTCGACTCATAAGACTGTGTATGGCGCATGAAATAGTAAGCATGTCATCACTTTTCTTAATCATAGGGGTCTTTCTTCTATAGAGGCTTCGGGTAGTTCTTAAACTAGCTCATGTGGATAGCACTAACTATTTAATATAAAGCAACAAAAATAGCAGAAAAAATAGATTGTGCAGAGAAAATCTTAGGAATATAGTTTAGTTTGACAGCAACGCTATTAGGGGAGGGTGGGGTGAAAATTATTTCTTTATTAAATATAAATCGTAAGAGCAGGATGTTATTTTTGTGCAGCGCCGTGGTCGCCGCTGCCGCTTTGTCGAGCCTTGCCATTTCATCAACTGCAAGCGCCGCACCAGTTGAAATTGAAGTGGTTGCTATGCCGCACCCAGACGATGAGATGGAAGCGTGGTCGCAAATCCAAGGGTCGACAGGTAACTATAAGGTGTTTGCCTATTTTACTCGAGGTGACGAGACAAGCTATTGTGATCCTAGCTCATTTTCTGCTTCCTACAGCCCCTCGCTTGGTGAAACTCCTACTCCCTATACGCCTACGGGAAAATGGAGCAGTACCTGCTATCAATCGCGCATCAATTCAACGCTCAACTTCTTAAATCGTATGAGTACGATTGACTCGGCTATCCCCGGAGGCTTTAGTAGTAGTTCGTATTCAACCATTACACTGCCTGATATTGGCGCTACCAACCCAGGCCATGTTGATAACGGTGTGTTTATCGCTGATAGAACGGTACGTGTCTATAATAGCGTTACAGGAAAGGGCGAAATGGGCAAGGTGTTGTTCTTCAACCTAGGTGATGGTGATCTTACGAAAGCAGAGGTGGTATGGGCGATCAAATCTATCATGGGGCAGCGAACGACATTAGGGCTGCCAACACTACCATTTTATGCAATGATTGGGCCGTTTTCTCACACGACTGCGAATAACTATGCGCAGTGTCAGACATACAACCATGTTGATCACTATGCAATTCATGATGCGCTTTACAACTACGACTTTGGTATGCCAAAGCCTAGTTTTCAGGCTGCAGCAACATGCGCGGCTGACCCCGACTATACGGCTAATCCGCGGACTGGTTGGATATCAACGGCTGCCTATAATGGCGCGTTTGCGGTGAATGCAACAACACGTTACCGAGATGGATTTTTCCAGAAAGATTATGGCTGGCTCAACGGCAACGATTCAACGTCTAGCTCATCGACGTATCCAGGTATGGGCTGGTATGCAAATCCTAGCAACACAACACAGATCAGTACTGGCTCGCTCAATGCTAACTCTCCATTTATGAAATATCAAACATTCTGGCAGAGATACGTTCGCTAGTAGCTATATATGTATGAAAATAACTCACCATAATGGTGAGTTATTTTTAAAATCTATATAAATATTTGTTGTTGAGGCCGGGGCAGGTGGGGTGGGTGCGTGAATGGACGCGCCTCAAACCCCACCTGCCACGCGGCAGCCCTCAGCACCGACAGTAGCGCCACTGGCAGTCGCCGCCCATGTGGGCGTTGTGCCCGCACTGGCTGCAAAGCTGCCGACGCTTGGCCGACTCGCTACGGTGCCGGAACAGCCGGTAGACGACGTAAGCCGCGGCCACGATGCCGAGGCCGATCATCAGTGCGGGTGATCCGAGCGCCTGGAGCACGGCGAAGGCCATGAACATCAGGCCGACGATTTTCATCACCGGCCCCTTGCTGCTCCAGAGAGCGAGGCCGAGGGCGGCGATGATTAGTACGGGTAGTGCCTGGCCGACAAAGGTGTCGGTGATGCTCTGCATGGTGGTACCTTTCGATGTAGTGGAGGGCTAGACACAGACGTGTCTCTAATATTATATTATAGCAAATAATCATAGAAAAGTCAATAGATTAATCAATCGTATCAAGAGGTGGTATAATAGGTATGTCAATGCAGAGCGTGATAGATACAAGTCCGACGACTGGTGGATTTATACCTGTTACTCTCTGCGATAAACAATGAGGAGGCACGTATGCCAACAATTAACCCTAGCGGAAAAGATATTATTTCCGTATCGACCGATTTTTGCGGTCAAAAATTAACTTTGGAGGTCAACCGTGTTGGCTTTCGTACCACTGCCAGTGTACTTGTCACCTATGGCGACACGGTGGTACTCGGTACAACCATGGTGAGTTCGCGCCCAGTGGTGCTGGATTATTTCCCGCTGAGTATCGACTACGAAGAAAAGTTTTATGCAGCCGGCAAGATATCGGGTAGCCGATTTATCAAGAGGGAAGGCCGCCCAAGCGACGAAGCAATTTTGATTGGGCGCTTGATAGACCGACCAATCCGCCCACTATTTCCCAAGGGCTACCGCCAGGAAGTCCAGGTGGTTGCCAGCGTGCTCAGCATGGATCCAAAGTTTCGCCCCGATGCAATCGGCATGATCGCCGCAAGTTCGGCGCTGATGATCAGCGGCGTGCCATTTGACGGCCCCGTAGCGGGCATTCGTGTCGGCCGCGTCAATGGTGAGTTTAAGGCCTTCTTAACCCCAGAAGAACGCGAGCAAAGTGATCTCGACCTCGTGGTAGCGGGTATCGAGAGCGGTATCGTGATGGTGGAGGCGGGAGCCAATGAGGTCGCCGAGGAAGTGATCCTCGAGGGGATGGCATGGGCGCACAAAATGATCCAGCCAGCCATCAAGCTCCAGCGTGAACTAGCCGAGAAATTAGCCGTGGCACCGCTTGAGTACACACTAGTACTACCAAATGAAGATATCCAAAAATCAGTCGATGCGTGGGTATCGGGCAAGCTCGGTGCAGCACTGCGTCATGCCTATCCTGAACGCAACGAGATGGTCAATGAGATTCGTTGGAAATTCCACGAAGAAATGGCCGAGAAAGTCGGCGAAGATTACCCCGCGCAGCGTGATGAATACGACGAAGCATTTACGATGGCACTGCACCACGACGTACGCGACGGGATTGTCAAAGATAAGGTACGTCCTGATGGCCGTAAGCTTGATGAAGTTCGCCCTTTGAGTTCTGAAGTTGGGTTGCTACCACGTACGCACGGTTCAAGCATCTTTACTCGCGGTGTCACGCAGGCGATGAACATCGTCACACTGGCGCCACTTAGTTATTCGCAAATGGTTGATACGATGGAACAAAATGATTACGAGCGTCGCTACATGCACCACTACAATGCCCCTGGCTACACGGTGGGTGAAGTCCGCCGCCTCGGCAGTCCAGGCCGTCGCGAGATTGGTCACGGCTACTTGGCCGAACGCGCGCTCATACCAGTGCTGCCAGACCCTGAAGACTTTCCGTACGCGATTCGTAGCGTAACTGAGATCATGAGTCAAAATGGTTCGACCAGCATGGCCGCAACCTGTAGCTCAACACTGGCGCTAATGGATGCTGGTGTGCCGATCAAGCGACCCGTCTCTGGTGTCGCCATGGGCCTCATGATGGATGGTGATACACCGTATGTACTGACCGACATTGCTGATGCAGAGGACTTTGCTGGTGATATGGACTTTAAAGTTACTGGTACTGAGCAAGGCGTTACCGCTATGCAGATGGATATGAAAGTCCATGGCCTGCCGATTGAAGTTCTGCGCGAAGCGGTGATGGCGGCCAAGCCGGGTCGTGAGTATATATTGAAGCACATGGTCGAGACGATCAAGGCTCCACGTACGGCCCTAAGTGCCTATGCACCTCGTATCGAGAAACTGATGGTTAACCCCGACAAAATTGGCGCAATTATTGGTAAGGGTGGCGAGACAATCAACAAGATCACCAAAGAAACCGGTGCCGAAGTTGATATCAAAGATACTGGCCTGGTGACGGTAGCTGCCGTCGATACGGCTTCGATCGAGCGAGCGCTCGAATGGATCAAATCTCTCGTCGAAGAGCCAGAAGTCGGCAAAATATATGAGGGTAAAGTCGTGAAAATTATGGAATTCGGCGCCTTCATCAATATCATGCCTGGTATCGACGGTATGTGCCATATTTCTGCGATGAGCGATGGCCGGGTCGAGAAGGTGACTGATGTGGTGAAAGAAGGCGACACAGTGCGTGTTCGCCTGGTCGCGATCGATGACCGTGGCCGACTATCACTGAGCATGCGCCCGGCTGATCTCAAGTAGCTATCATTTTAGTCTTCAATGTAATCTACGCTACAGAATGATAGGCGCACTCAGCGTATCGTAGGGATATGTACAATAAATTATTACGTTTATGGAACAACCCCACCGCAAAGCGCATCATTATCTGGGCGTGGCCCTTTATGCTGGCGTGGCTCACGAAGAAAATGAGTCAAAAGAGCACTAAGACGACACGGATGAGCAAAAAGACAAAGAAGTCATAGCGCGTCCGTCGTATACTGGTGATATGAATCAGATCGATGCCCTCGCTCAGCTCCGTGATGACATACTCACGGCCGATGTGTGTCCACAGCTCCGTGAGCAGGCGACACAGCTCGTCATGGGCGATGGTAACCCCGATGCTGATATCGTGTTTATCGGTGAAGCTCCGGGCAAGAAAGAAGATGAGCAAGGCCTGCCATTTGTCGGTGCCAGTGGCCGATTCTTAAATGAGATGTTAGCCGCTGCCGATATGAGTCGCGACGATATTTATATCACCAATATCGTAAAATACCGCCCGCCCAATAATCGTGATCCAAGTCCTGAAGAAAAACGCGAGTTTTGGCCATATCTGATGCGCCAACTTGATATTATTAATCCCAAAGTCGTAATTACGCTCGGCCGTCACAGTGGCATGTGTTTTATACCAGATCTGGTAATTTCTCGCGATCATGGGAGAGCCAGAAAGGTGGTGTATCATGGTCGCGAATGTATCGTCCTGCCACTCTATCATCCAGCGGCGGCACTCTATAACGGTTCGATGCGCTCAGTCCTAATTGATGATTTTCTCGCTGCAGCGCAATTAGCCATGGGCGATCAAGCGAGAGTATAATGAAGCTATGATCAACCCTGAGATACACGCAGTATATGACAGTATCGAACCGCTTGAGAATACCAATGGCAAAAATGACCGTTTTGCTTACGCGCGGGCACGCAAAGGGCCGCATGAATATTTCGTAAAATCTGCAATTCGTCCCGATATGCTGGGGCATATTCAGCGCGAACTGGTCTGGTATGAGTTTATGAACCGCGTTGAGGCCTATCATCCAGATCGGCATTTTCGGGGTATGCGGGTCGAGCGACGAATTGGGCGCGATACGCTTGTGTATGAGTACATCGATGCTCCCGTTGTTGCCACAGCCGGCGAGCTGGAAAAATGGCGATCAGTGATGCCACGCTATGCTTTGATGCTCGAGACATTTGATAGCGTGGCGATGGGGTGGAAATCCGAAGATCTACCCGATGAACCGTCACGCTCAGTCGATACCTATCGCATATGGCTGGAGTGGCTCGGCGACAACACCAGCAAGGTGAAATACCTACCGGCTGCTCGCAAATATTTCGATATCGAGAAGTGGAAATTACGACGCACTATGCAACACGGTGATCTCAGCCCATGGCAGATTTTTGAGACAGAACAAGACTGGATCATCTACGATGGCGAGCGTTGTGGCACTGATCTCTTTCGGTTTTATGATTTGGCCTACGGCTTTACGCGGTTATTTGCAAATTTGCATGCGCCTGATGCGGCGGCTGAATTGTTGCGGCAATTCCTGACTGCGCACACCAGCGAATCACGCGATGAATTTATTCGCCAGTTCATGCCGGTATTAATGCACCGCACTATCGGTGTGCTAGCCGATGCCTATAACGACCAAGCGGCCAATGATTATGTACGCGAAGCCACCGAACTCCTCAACCTTTGCCTAGCCAAAAAGTTTGACACACTGCTGTAGTAGGTTATTCGATTGTCGAAAACTGCTTAGTCTGGTATACTACAATTACTTTATAGAGAGGAATTTGCCGTTACGTCTCCCTCTCACTACTGATTTTATGCAAATTACTAATTATTAACGAAAAACGAAAAAGGAGCATAGTAATTTTATGGGTCAACGACGACTCGCTACCCCTCAGGCAGATAATTCTGCAAAGAAACCAAACCAACCAAATCAAAAACGCGTCCAAGACACCGCTGTCATGGCCGGTACCAGTACGCGCCGCGGTGAAGTACAACGCGCTCAGCGCCGCATGAGCGAGAACGTCAATGTTCGCGCCAGCCAGCACGTTATCAATGTGCCGGTCAACAAAAACCGCCTTAATGGCTACGGTGGACGCCAATTCACGTTGCTTGATATGAAGAAGCAACGACCAAGTACGCGCCCTGCGCTACGGGTTATCCCAATCGGGGGCTTGGGCGAAATGGGCATTGGTAAAAACATGATGGCGCTTGAATATGATGATGACATTCTGATCATCGACATGGGATTTTTGTTCCCGGGTGCAGACTACCCAGGTATCAACTACATTATTCCTGACACGACCTACCTCGAAGAGCGCAAGCACAAGATTCGCGGTATCGTCTTTACGCACGGACACCTCGACCATATCGGGGCCTTTCGCCACATCATCAGCAAAATTCCAGCACCAGTGTATGCCAGCAAGTTTACCCTCGGTATGCTGCAGAAGAACATGGAGGAGGCGACCGATGAGTTCACACCTGAATATCATGAGCTCAACCCCGAGACACATGAGCGTGTTCAGGTGGGCGATAGCTTCAGTGTAGAGCTGGTTCGGGTTAACCACTCGATTCCTGATGCAACGGCTGTTGTGGTGCGTACGCCTGTTGGCGTCGTGATCGACAGTGGCGACTGGCGCTTTGAAGATGACCCAGTTGATGGCAAGAAATTTGACCTTGAGCGTATGACCGAGATTGCCACCAAAGAAGGCGTCTTGCTATTTCTCAACGAATCAACCAACTGTGAAAGTGAAGGCACCCACACCCACGGTGAGCGTGATATCCAGCGCAGTATGGGTGAGGTCATGGATATATTCCCGAGTAGCCGACTGATCGTCAGTTGTTTTAGCTCACAGCTTCATCGTATGCAGCTGATCCTCGAAGAGGCCAAGGCTCATGATCGTAAGGTTGCTTTTGCTGGTTATAGCATGATCCAAAACCTTGAAGTTGCACTGCGAGCAAACGCCATCAAGATCCCTAAAGATGTCGTGGTCAAGATGGAAGACATCATCAAGCTCCCTGATGGTAAAGTGACGATTGTTTGTACGGGTAGCCAGGGTGAATTCAATGCCGTGCTTAACCGCATGGCGACTGGTGCTCACAAACACATCAAGATCAAAGGCTCCGATGTCGTTGTCTTTAGCTCCAACCCAATCCCTGGTAACGAAAAATACGTCGTTCGCACCATCGACGGGTTGATGCGTGAAGGCTCCGATGTCATCCAAAATGGCAAATCACACCTCACGGGTGTTGGCCCGCTTCACTTGTCAGGTCACGGCTACTACGATGACCACGTCAAACTGATTAATGCACTGAATCCAACGTACTACCTACCGATTCACGGCGAATTTCACATGCTGGCGCACAATGCCGAGCTGGCCGAAAAGGAATGCGCGATACCCGCGAATAATATCTTTGTCTGTGACTCAGGTGATGTGGTTGAGTTTTATCATGACGGCAGCGCTAAGAAAGCTGGCCGCGTGCCCGTCGGCGGCATCATGTATGACGATAGCGGGGCAGAGGTGAGTGAAGTCGTGCTCAAAGACCGTATCCACATGGCAAATGAAGGTATCTTTGTGGTGGTACTGACGGTCAGCAAGAGCTCGGGCCGATTACTAACAAGCCCCGACATTATCTCGCGTGGCTTTATCTACCTACGCGACAGCGAGGAGTTGATGAATCTCATCCGCCAATACTTGAAGCAAAAAGCCGCCCGGCTTTTCAATGGTCGCAAGCTCGATATGGAGACAGCAAAGAAAGAACTGCGCGAAGAATTGACACACTTGCTCTACGACCAGACACGCCGTACACCGATTATTATTCCTGTTATCAACGAGATTGGGGGCGCGACGCCACCATCTGGACGTCCAGGTAATGACAACTCGCGTGCCCGTACTCCGAAAGCGCCATTCGTTGCTCGGCCTAATGATTTACCGCAGTCTCACGACGATGCCCATCCCGAAGCACCACATCTGGCTGGCCGCTCGCCTCGTGATATCTAGGCATCTGTTCGTACAATAAGCACTTGCATTATTGCGATAAGTGTGTTATTATGTATACATAACCCAATAAAACAAACATTATGACAACACTTCAAATCATTTATAGTATTTCAACGTCGATCGCTATCCTGGCGAGCCTGCCGCAGATCCGACAGCTCCTTGTAACAAAACGTTCCGAGGAGCTCAATATTACTACGTGGTCACTCTGGCTATGTACGCAGTTTGTCACGCTGTCGTATATGGTTTCTATACGTGATCATCTGCTAATTGCCGTCTCAACGATCTGGCTGGTGTTCTACGTAATCATGATTAGTCTCATCCTGTACTATCGTCGCAATCCAGGGGGTGTCATTACGAAAGCCTTTCGTGCTTCACGACCGCTACCTGATGAAGTTGTAATGGCTGAAGAGCAAAGATAGGGAATCCCATCACTCGTTTATCAAGCATATGCCTATTGCATTTTGTTGCAATTTATGCTACAATTAAATAGTATTGATGACTCGA
>CAZKIA010000010.1:3725-18688 GCA_964552765.1 uncultured Candidatus Saccharibacteria bacterium | reverse complement strand
ACGATGACGTACTTCAGATTGCCGCTAGCATAGAGAAAGCCAGCGAGCACCCGCTTGCCGAGGCAATCTATCGTCACGCAGAGGAAGAGGGTATATCGCTCGTCGAAACAAATGGATTTGAGGCTATTCCTGGCCACGGTGTAAAGGCACAGCTCCACGATAAATGGTACTACTTTGGTAATCGTCGCCTTGTGACTGACGAGCTCGGGCTAGCGCTGGAGCGACTAGAGAAGAAGATTGAACGTCTTGAAACTGGCGGAAAGACCGCTATGATACTCGCCACAGAGACAGAAATCGTGGGCGTTATTGCTGTTGCGGATACGGTCAAAGTTACATCTAAGGCGGCTATAGACGCCCTGCATGCTAGAGGCATAGAGACCTGGATGATCACGGGAGACAATGAACGAACTGCCCAGGCTATTGCTGTCCAGGTAGGTATAACTAATGTCCTTGCGGAAGTGTTGCCGGAGGACAAGGCCGCAAATATAGTACGTATTCAGCAAAGCGGTAAAGTTGTTGCAATGGTAGGCGACGGTATTAACGATGCGCCTGCACTTGCTCAAGCTGATTTAGGTATAGCGATGGGTAATGGCACTGATGTTGCCATGGAGGCCGGGGGCATTGTCATCATCAAAAATGACCTGCGTGATGTCGTGGAGGCAATTCAAATCTCCAAGGCTACCGTCAGTAAAATTCGTCAGAATTTGTTCTTTGCTTTGTTCTACAACGTGGCCGGTATCCCAATCGCCGCCCGAGTATTTGCCTTTGCAGGACTAGTACTGCGGCCGGAACTCGCAGGAATTGCAATGGCGCTGAGCTCAATATCGGTAGTAACAAACTCATTAACGTTGCGCACCTATCGCCCGGGTAAACGAAACTGGATTTCTGCTGTAGCTCCGATAGTGATGGCCATACTGTTCATTAGCTTGTTTATTTCATTTGCGAAACTGAGCTCGGAGATGGATGCACAAGGGGCAATGTCGGCGAATACCGCAACTGTGTCAGTCGAAAGTCAGAAGTCTATCAATGCAACTATTGCTGACAGCGAAAATCTAGTAGCCTTCACCGAAGATGGAACACCTAAGCTGTTTGCACCGTTGTCATCACTGCCCGGCTCGCTACAGATCGAAAGTGGAACAGGTAAACTGAGCGGCCAAAGCGTCGTGATAGGGAGCAGCGAAGCTAAAATGATGAAAGAGGAAGGTCTGTTCAAGAACGTTGGAGATGTACTTCCTGACTTTTTCGGTGCAAACAACGTAACAGTTCAAGGCATATTGAAGCCAACAGGTACCCTTGCTGATTCATACCATTTCTTGTCACCAACTTCATTTAAAGATATTGAAAATTCCGCCCGCTTACAAGTTGTTGATGAAGCCAATGGAACTACCAAGATGTTCTACTTCATAGAAAGCCTAGTGCCCGAGAAACTCAAAGACGACATCAGTTCAACAGCACCTGCAACAGTCGGTGATGCAACGTACTACCCTGTGTATGTCGGATACGCTGAAGCAAAGATGATGAAAGAAAACAAGTTGTTTGCCAATGATGGAGATACGATCAAAGACTTCTTCGGCAATAGTGTCATTGTTTACATATTGCCAGAAACAAAGACCGAACTAGATACTATGCATTTTGTTGATTCAAGTTTCGTTGTCGCTGAATAGGTTATTGCTTGAAGTGCTCTATATTTCAGGGGGTCATATAGAACGTAACCAAACTCTTCGTGACATAAAACCAAACCACGACAGGGGTCGTGGTTTGGTTAAAATAGTTAAAACTAATTTGGCTGGGGAGGAGGGACTCGAACCCCCGAATGCTGAGACCAAAACCCAGTGCCTTACCACTTGGCGACTCCCCAATAACATCAAAGATTATAGCATAAGGGCCAGTTAAGTTGTATTTGTTGGCTTGGAAATTTTACGTCTTGAGCGATAGTGAAAGCTCTTACGCACAAAAAACATGCCGACCAACACGAAGATAATCGCCGCCACAATATCATAAACATAATGCTCGCCCAGATAGACAACCCCAATCCACATCGACAGCGGGTAGAGCAGTATCCACCATGTCCGGCGGAGTGAAAACGCCCGTATCACAAACAAAGCGGCAATTAATGGATAGGCCGAATGGAGTGAAGGCACCGCCGCAACGGCATTGGGCGAAATGTTTTTGTACACTTCTGAAAAGTTTTGCACGCCCATCGCCCACCAGACATCACTCGATATGCGGTGAAGCGGCTCTGTCAGGTAACCAAGCTCTTTCGCCATCCACGGCGGAGCAGCCGGGAATAAGATATAGGTAACAAATGCCGCAAAACTAATCCCCACAATCGACCATACAAACGGCCAGTACAGCCTGGGGCGTAGCTTCCATAGGAATACCCCGACGATTAGCGGTACAAGAAAGTGCAGAGTATACAAAAAGTAAAAATACCACTCGAGCCACGTCACATGCCCATACCACCACCATTGCTGCAAATGCGAGCTGACAATCTGCCCGCCGCCGAGCATTCGATCAAAGTTAATCATTTCCCAATAGTGAACATTTTTGCTAAGGTCATCTGCGATATTGCGAAAGCCATCATACACCACGAGTATGCCAAGGAATGGCACAAAGCGGTAAATAAACTCTTTGGCCTGACCAAACACAAAACCGATGACAATTACAACGATAAACAGAGTATCGGGCGTCCAAATACTACGCTTGAATATGATTATTGCAAGCGCCACAAGCAATATAGTAAGGCGAATATAAAATCGCGTCCGATGGTGAAGATACTCCTGTCGAACATTATTTTTGAGCTTTTGATAATGGTCTCGCATAGCTCAATTCTAGCATCCAGGAACAAAACATCGGCTACACTACAAACTTTGCCGCATTATACGGTATACTTATTGTCATAATGAAAGGGAAATCATACATGAAACGATCATGGACAGTGCCAGCGATTATTGCGGCTATCGTCGTCGTAGTTGGCATGCTACTTGCAGCAAGCTATAACGGACTCGTATCATCACGCGAGACCGTGCGTGGTTCTATCAATAATGTTCAGACCCAGTACCAGCGCCGAGCCGACCTGATACCAAATCTTGTACAAACTGTTAAGGGTGATGCCAATTTTGAAAAAACGACGCTCGAAGCGGTCGTATCGGCTCGTGCTAAAGCCACTAGTATCACAATTGATCCAAGCAAAGCCACGCCAGAACAGCTGCAGCAGTATCAAAACGCACAAGGCGAATTGAGCCAAGCCCTTGGGCGCTTGATCGCTGTCAGCGAGAATTACCCAGAACTTAAAGCAACACAAGCTTTTCGTGATCTGATGACACAGCTCGAAGGCACTGAAAACCGTATTCAGATTGCCCGAGCGGATTATGGTAAGACAGTTCAGGCCTATAATGCTAAGATTCAGCGCTTCCCAACCAACATTTCCGCTGGACTCTTTGGCTTCAGTCAATTCCCATACTTTGCCGCCGATAAGGGCGCCGAAACCGCTCCAAAGGTCGACTTTACCCCAGACAAAAATTGCACAGCTGACAATTGCGCCATAAGAAACCAGTAGGTATATGAAACGGCTTATTTTCGCCGCATTCGCACTACTACTCTCTGTTTGCTTCACCTCATTAGCTCATGCCGAGATGCCGGTTCCAGCTGCTCCGAGCGATGGCTACATCCTCGACCAAGCAGATGTCTTGACACCCGACCAAGAGAGGTCACTAAATCAAAAAATTGCCGACTATAAGAAACAAACTGGAGTCGAGATCGGAATCATTATTGTCCGTACCATCGAAAACGACTATATCGAGAACTTTAGTCTCAATGTCGCACGCACCTGGGGCATAGGTCAGAAGAGTAAGAATAACGGCGCTCTCCTCGCTATCTCCATCAACGACCGCAAACTTCGTATTGAGGTCGGTGACGGCTTGCAGGGTGATCTCACCGATCTACGCTCGGGACAGATCATTCGTGATCGAATCGTACCAGACTTCAAAAAGGGTAGCTACTATGATGGGATCATCAAGGGCATTGACGGCATGATACTCGCCATCAATGCCCAGCCTGACCCACAGGCAGCTACCTATACCGAGCCCAAGCTCGGAATCAGCAGCTGGATGATGTTATTCGGCATTGTGGGCTACTTGCTGATACTCGTGATTGCGTGGTTTGGTGCGATGCTAGGTCGATCAAAACGCTGGTGGCCTGGTGGTATTATTGGCGGCGTTTTCGGATCAGGTATCGGCTACCTTTTGAGCGACGCTGTAGTAATTATTGGCATATCAGCATTCGTAGCAGCATTTGGCGGATTGATGTTTGATTATTTCGTGAGTAGAAATTATCGTCAGGCTAAAGCACGAGGCAAATCACCATCATGGTGGGCGGGTGGGTTAACAAACTCTCGTAGCCATGGAAGCGGAGGATTTAGCAGCGGTGGCGGAGGTGGATTTGGCGGATTCTCAGGAGGTGGCGGATTTTCGGGTGGCGGTAGCAGCGGAAGCTGGTAGTCAGTAGCTGATTACTGGTAGCTGGTAGCTGGTAGCTGGTAGAATGAGGTTAATCAGTTGGCGGCGAGCCGATTTGTCAGCAGGAAAGTGCTGAGACTCAGGTTAGACTGTTTTGATCTGCTTGTACTGCGCCTTGGCAGTTGGCCGCCAACCTGTAGTGGCTTCTGGATCAAACTGATTGATCACGCCACCAGTAATCTCCGATATGCTGACAAGCGCGGGATTATACGGTGCCATGAGGCGGTAAAACCGCAAATCTACCTCTGTAATGCTGTGTCGTCCAGGGTAGACACTCTTAAACTTCTCAACTGCAATATCATTAAAATAATTCGGCTGGCCCTTTGGCGAACAGTAGGCTTCAGCTTTCATGCCCATACGGAGCACGATTTTGCGTACATCGCCAAGCGTCAGTGGCGCCGATCCCGTGACGACGACATATAGCTTGTTTTTTGTCGTCAAAAACACCGAGGCATTGGCACTGCGCCCTGCGGGCACACTGCGTGCATAGACTTTGGCAATATCCACCGGCACCCCAAAGTATTTTTGCGTTAGCTCCTCGATTGCTAGATCATCAAAGATATCATTGTTCATTGTCAGTATTGTATCACCGTACATGATAGCAAGACGAGCATAAGAATAATCTTTGGGTACATTTCTGTATAATAGATACCAATGGAGTTTACAACACGGTACAAAGCGCTGAATACAGCGCAACGTGAGGCAGTCGATACGATCGATGGGCCCGTGATGGTAGTCGCTGGGCCAGGGACAGGAAAGACCGAGCTACTAAGTGTTCGTGTGGCAAACATACTCGCTAAAACTGATGCGCTGCCACAAAACATCCTCTGCATGACATTTACTGATAGTGGAGCTGTCGCTATGCGTGAACGCCTGGCGGGGTTGATCGGCCCCGACGCATACAAAGTCGCCATTCATACCTTTCATAGCTTTGGCTCAGAGATTATCAATCGGTATGGGCAGTATTTTTACCACGGAGCGCATTTTCGCCCGGCTGATGAGCTGAGTACATACGAAATACTATCGGGTATCCTCGAGAAACTCCCTCATAAGAATCCTCTCGCCAGCACGATGAATGGTGAATACACGTACTTACGTGATATTCAATCAACTATTTCTGATCTTAAAAAAAGTGGGCTTACGCCAGACGAGCTTGGTCTCGTACTTGATCGCAACGATGCATTATGTGCACAACTAGAGCCACGGCTTCAGCGGGTATTTGGAGCACGTCTTAGCAAGAAACAATTTCCCGCTATCACGGCACTGCTTGATGAGATAGATACCTACACAGACGAACCGCTCTCGCTCATTGGCTATACGTCACTTCGCCAGAGCATCCACAACTCACTTCACGATGCACTTGATCACTCAGTAGAAGCGAATACTACAAAGCCACTTAGCGCCTGGAAAAAAACGTACCTGCAAAAAAATGCCCATGGCGACTACACCTTGCGCGATAGTGTACGTAGCGTCAAGTTGCGTGCTCTGATTGGTGTGTACTATGACTATCTGGTTGCGATGCAAGCTGCGGAGCTGTATGACTATGATGATATGATTCTCCGAGCCGTCCATGCCATGGAGGTATTTGCCGATTTACGCTATGACCTACAGGAAACGTACCAGTATATTCTGGTAGATGAGTTTCAAGATACAAACGACGCACAGATGCGACTGATTTGGAATCTAACAAATAATGAAGCGAGCCAGGGGCGGCCAAATCTTATGGTGGTTGGTGATGATGACCAAGCAATTTATCGGTTTCAGGGAGCACGCGTGAGCAATATTATCGATTTTACTTCACGCTATGACCAAGTAAACGTCATTACTTTGACCGACAATTATCGATCAGGGAGTGATATCCTCACGCTTGCTCGGTCTGTCATCGTCCAGGGTGAAGAGCGTCTTGAGACCACGCTGGGCCTTGATAAGACACTTTCACCACATCACCGCGCTGACTCTCATTTTACGGCATTTGAAACATATGCTTCTGAGCACGAATCCCGACATCAGCTCGCTCGTCGCATCATCGATGATTATCGTCAGGACTCCACCAAATCATCAGCCGTTATCGCGCGTAATCATCGCCAACTTATTGCGCTCCTACCACATCTGCAGGCGGCAGGCATTCCCCTGCGATACGAACATCAGGATGATATCCTGCAAACAGAACCAGTTATGCAACTCGAACTCGTAGGACGGGTTGTTCATTATATCGCCTCGCAGCAGTTTAATGCGGCGAATGCATTACTGCCGGAGCTTCTTGCTCACCCTGCCTGGGCAGTACCCACACGTGATATCTGGAGCCTAAGCCTGGCAGCGCACAAGAGTGGAAATTTTTGGCTGGAGGAAATGTTGGCATATGGCGGGAGAGTACAGCAAATTGCTGAGTGGCTGATTGTCGCGGCACATTATTCACTGGTCGAGCCACTAGAATTTATGTGCGACCATTTGTTTGGTGTCACCGATATGCAAAGTGCCGATGACACTCACGACGAGGCAGAGACTGTACTAACAGCGAGCGATGAAGAGTTTGTCTCACCATATCGGGCATATTTTTTCCCAAGTGATAGCCTTGAGACGACGCCTGGTAAATACCTTATTTATCTTACGGCCCTACAAAAACTACGTAGTTCACTCCGTGAGTTTCGTTCTGATCGCGTGATAAATCTAGCAGATTTAATCGAATTTTTAGACTTACACCGCGAGATGAATCTTGCAATACGTAGTCACGCCACGGTCGAGAACGACGCATCGGCTATCATCTTGCTCACTGCACACAAATCAAAAGGCCTAGAATTTGACCGTGTGTATGTCACTGATGCAGTTGAATCAATTTGGGGAGCGAGTGCCCGGAGCCGAGCGCGACTCTTGCCGTTCCCAACAAACCTCCCAATCGCTCCCGCTGGTGATAGTGATGATGAGCGGCTGCGGCTCCTGTACGTGGCACTCACGCGGGCCAAAGACAGCCTCATGCTCTATGCTGGTCGCAGTAGCGATACGGGTAAAGATTTGCTGCCAATCGGCTCTATCCCACAGAGTGTGCTTGATCCGACTAACCACGATGATTTATCAACCCACGATCACATCATGGCTGTAGTAAGTGACTGGAGAGCTCCTTTATTTGATGTACCAACAAGTACCAAGGATCAATTGCTGCGACCACTGCTCGAGCGCTACAAATTGAGTGCCACGCATCTGAATAATTTTCTCAATGTCTCACGTGGTGGACCACAGCTATTTTTGCTTCACAACCTGCTTCGATTCCCGCAAGCCATGGGGCCGAGTGCTGTCTATGGTTCTGCAATTCACCGTACCTTACAGCGAGCACATACTCATCTATCATCAACTGGTACGCGTCGTCCGACCGAAGATGTACTCCATGACTTCGAGCAGTCACTCACTCAATTCCAACTGAGCGAGCTAGAGCTTGCCAAGCAGCTACAACGCGGCACGCATGTGCTCAGTGAATACCTACGCCAACGCTACGATAGCTTTACGCCATCGCAACTCGTCGAGCAAAGTTTTGCCACGGAGTCGGTCGTGGTAGATGATGCCCTGATCACCGGCGCGATTGACCTGATCGATATCGACACTGATGAAAAGACGGTATTTATCACCGACTACAAGACAGGTAAGGCCGTGCACAAATGGCAGGGTCGTACTGACTATGAGAAGATCAAGCTCCATCACTACGAACAACAGCTCATGATGTACAAGTTGCTGGTTGAAAACTCACGTCAATTTGCTGGCTACCAGGTAACTGGCGGGCGGATAGAATTTGTTGAACCAGACGAAAAAGGGAGCATTGTTACGCTGGACTATACCTACGATGAAGTGAAATTAGCTGAGTTTCGTCGACTACTAGGGGCTGTCTGGCGACGCATCCAATCGCTTGATTTTGATACAGCGAGTGATTACAGCCTTGATTACCCAGGCATCATTGCATTTGAGCGTGATATCATGCAGTAATCTACCTATAGACTATTGAAATATGTGCATAATTATGAGATCATAGTTCGCAGTCGTGATGGCAATAGGCTATCGCACCGTACATGAAGGGAAGTGGCTCATAGTGGCTAAATGTGAACGCTGTGGCGGATCGGGCAAGTGCACCGTCTGTGGCGGAAGAGGCACCACCAACGGCGGACTCGGCAATCAAGTGGCCTGCAATGGCTGCCGGATGACCGGTGACTGTTCCAAGTGCAAGGGCCGGGGTTAAATACTCCAGCTCCAACGAGGTGCGGCTTCGGCCGGGTATCCGGCTCTAGTCATTACAGAACTATCCACGTGGTAGCACTCGCAATGACGCACTAGAGAAGGAGGGGTTCGAGTCCCCACACCTCGACCAGTGTCTCTTCAAACTTCCGGGAGTGACTGTCGCGGCGTCACAATACTCAGGCTATTTGTTAGTGAGGCGCGGCGGCCTCCACAGCCCACTATACAAATAGGCGATCCCGGCGCGCCCGGACGAGGGAGGGGTACGTCCCCACTCATCCCTCGTCCGGGCACCTGCACACCAAGACCACTCAACGAGTGGTCTTTAAAATTTAGATATAATATGATATAATATGTTCGTCACTGCAGTAGTCCAGAGACCATCACACGAAAAGGGAGGCATCATGTCGAACAATAATCATGATGAAGTACTCAGGCAAGAAGTGCAGAAACGCTTCGATGAAGCGAAGGCACGGGGTGATCGAGACGAGATGAAGCGGCAACTGAACAATCAGGTCGCTATCGAAGAACGTCGTCGCCAACAAGGCAAACAGTGACGCAAGCGGGTATCATTTCGATGATACCCGCCTCACTATGTGTATGAGATAATACTATGATGAAGAACTTTTGGAATGACGTGCCACGACCATTTTATGCTCTTGCTCCCATGGAGGCAGTGACCGACGTGGTGTTTCGGCATGTTGTCCAAAAAGCCGCTCCGCCCGATGTGTATTTCACTGAATTTACCAATGCGACCGGTTGGTACCGAGCGGGCGAAAAAGCTATTGGCGGACGGCTGGTTAAAGCTAATGATGAATCACCGATTGCTGCACAGCTATGGGGTAGTGATCCCGAAGCAATGGCGGCGCTTGCCACACAATGCGCAGTTTGGGGCTATGATGGGATCGATATCAATATGGGGTGTCCCGACCAGAGCGCCATTCGTGGCGGTGGCGGTGCACAAATGATTCGTACGCCCGACGTTGCCGCACAGATAATTGCCTCCGCCAAAGAGAGTGGGCTCCCAGTCAGCGTCAAAACACGTCTAGGCTACACGCACGTCGATGAATGGCGCGAGTGGCTGACGTTTCTTCTCCATCAAGACATCGCGGCACTTACTATACATTTACGGACTAAACGCGAGATGAGTAAAGTCCCGGCGCATTTTGAGCTGATACCTGACATCAAGCAACTATGCGATACCATTGCACCACACACACCACTCATCATAAATGGTGATATCCACGATCGAGCACATGGCCAAGAGCTCGCCGATACCTACGGGATCGATGGTGTGATGATAGGGCGAGGAATATTTGCTAACCCGTATGCATTTGCGAAGTCGAATTTCGACGATGGAATTTCGAATATCGAAGGAAGTATGGATGAGCATATTACTTCGTCGAAATTCGAAACGCACAAGGAGAAATTAATCAACCTGCTATCCTATCACCTAGATCAATATGACCAGTACAGCGAACTAACCAAACGCCCATTTGAGACATTGAAGCGCTTTTTCAAGATCTACATCCGCGATTTTGACGGCGCAAGTGACCTGCGTACCAAACTAATGAATACACACACAACAAATGAGGTTCGTGAGCTTCTGAAATCACATCGACATCACTAGGCAACTCGTGAGCTTAGACGATTATTGCGATAGATAACCGGCTGATCCCCTGCAGTTAAAGTAGCACTCACAGCACACGTACGAATAAGAAAATCGGCATATGCTTTTTTATATGATTCGCTATAGTCATAGCCATGCCCCACAGCAAGCTGTGCGACAAAATCAGCATACATGCGTCCACGCCACACATCTACAACGAAACATTGAATATTAGGGGATAGTCCTTTTTCAGACAGTTTTTGTCTCATTTTTTCTTGATCGAGTGTCGTCCCTTCAATATCATTGAGAACTGCAAGGTCTTCTAGGTGTTCATCAGATAACTCTTTAACGATAGCACCCTCAGACTCTATGAAACTCATCATCTCACGGCCCGTCATACCGTCACTGTACGACTCATTTAGCTGTGCATAGATATCAAATGTACTTTCGATTGCATCAATATTGTCATCAAAATCCTCACCATATAGAATTCGAAGCGTCCCTGTAATCTCATTTTTGAAGCGTGTCGCATTATGAGTAATATCATTATATCGATCTATCGCTCCACAGCCGCACTTCTCATCATGCGCATGATTATCGGTGTGGGCGCCATACCGTATCCCGGCACTATTAAGCTCCCGTGCCATGAACTCACGATCACCACGGAGTGTTTGTCCATTAACTGGTACTCCATCCACAGCTCGCCACATACTGCTGCTGGCAGTTAATCCACCACCAAATAATTTTGCCCGCCTGAGGGAACGGCTAAACTCTTTAACCTCACCACTTGAACTATCGATCAGCTGATAGATGCGTCTTACTGGACGTCCGTCACCGCAACCATCATCACTCGCCTCTGAGTCAACTGCGACAAAAACATCGCTGTCATTTATGACGATATCTATCGCCGCTGTTAGTGATTCTTGTATAAGCTCACCTGACTCTATTTGTTTGCGAACACTAATGCCAGCTACATCACCGTATCCCATTCCTTCTGGTGCAATAACAGAAACATTAACTTCATGGCGCTGAATTTCGCCCATAGCAAACACTCCTTTTTCTGTACTCATCAATGATTTATCCTTGTGTTATAAAATCCTTATAACGTTATACACCTCTAAAATCACTGTGTAAATAGTTATCGGCGTTTGATACGAAGTCCGGCCACTTTGAGACGGATTGCAGCACGATTCATAAGTGCCTCTGCCTCAGAGATACTAATGGAATCTTTAGCGCCAGCTCGTTGTTCGCGCGCACGCTCAAGTGCTGCTTCGGCTTCTGCGGCGATGATATCATCGGCATCATCGGCCTCATCAACCAAGATCTTCAGTACATTGTCTTGAATATGTACCGCACCGCCGTTGATCGCGTAGATACGCTGGTCTTCGTCACTATCATCACGGTTTACCCGTACGAGGAGTGCACCAGGGCGGGCAATGGTGACGAGTGGCTCATGATCGTCAAACACACTGATTTCACCAGCGGCAGTAGGTATTTGCACCTCGTAGACATTCTGCGATAGCTTGACGCCACGAAGTGTTACGAGTTGAAGCTTCATGTTACAGTGTACCTTTCATGTAGAAGGCTGATTCTGGTTTGTCGTCGTGCTTGCCGTCGAGGATCTCGCGGAAACTCTTTACTGTATCTTCGAGCTTGACGTACTGACCAGCATTACCAGTAAACTGTTCAGCCACAAAGAATGGCTGTGAGAAGAATCGCTGCATACGGCGAGCACGTGAGACTGTCAGGCGATCCTCATCAGACAACTCATCCATACCCAAGATGGCGATGATGTCTTGCAAGTCTTTGTAGCGCTGCAATACTCGCTGGACTTCACGCGCCACGCTGTAGTGCTCCTCACCGACGATTTCAGGGTCGAGAATCGTCGAACTAGAATCAAGTGGGTCAACAGCAGGGTAGATACCGATCTCCGTCAGGGCACGGTTAAGCACAATCGTGCTATCAAGGTGGGCAAAAGTCGTGGCAGGCGCTGGGTCAGTCAAGTCATCGGCCGGCACATAGACAGCCTGGACTGACGTAACGGAGCCTTTTTTAGTACTGGTGATACGCTCTTGCAATTGGCCCATTTCTTGCTGGAGATTTGGCTGATACCCCACCGCCGATGGCAAACGGCCAAGCAGGGCAGAGACTTCAGAGCCTGCCTGGGTAAAGCGAAAAATGTTATCGATAAACAGCAACACATCCTTACCTTCGTCGCGAAACGCTTCCGCCATTGCGAGGCCCGTGAGGGCAACGCGCAGACGAGCGCCTGGTGGTTCATTCATCTGACCAAACACCATCGATGTCTTGTCGAGCACGCCTGAGTCTGCCATTTCATGGTACAGGTCATTACCCTCACGAGTTCGCTCACCAACTCCGGCAAAGACTGAGTTGCCCGAGTGGAATTTTGCGATGTTGTTGATCAGCTCCTGGATAAGAACAGTTTTACCGACACCAGCACCACCAAACAAGCCAACTTTACCACCCTTGGCGATTGGGGCAATGAGGTCGATAACCTTGATACCTGTCTCTAGAATTTCAGTTTTACCTGATTGCTCGGTAAGGCTTGGTGGGTTTTTGTGAATAGGCGCCATGGTAGGATTTTTGGGTGCTGGCTTGCCGTCGATTGGCTCACCCGTGACGTTAAACATGCGTCCTTGCGTGACCTTACCAACCGGCACGGTAATTGGGGCGCCTGTTGCGGTCACGTCATCGCCACGCTTCAGACCATCGGTCGTTGAGAGGGCAATAGTACGCACGCTCGTCTCACTGAGATGCTGTGCAACCTCGAGCACAAGACGCTCATCACCGCGCTTGACTTCAAGTGCGTCATACATCGCTGGCAGCGCACCTTTGTCGAACTCGACATCGACGACGACACCGACAACTTGGATTATTTTTCCGATATTCTTACTCATATAATGCCTCCTGTGCAAATTTTCAATTTACAGTTTACAGTTTTCAATAATTTTTCAGTTCTCAGTTTACATATTCGGTCAATAGAGTTTGATACATGAAAACTGTAAACTCTTTGTGAACTGTGAATTGTGAACGGTGAATTGACCATTACTTCATCGCCTCCACACCGGCCGAAATCTCTGACAATTCCTGCGTAATACCCGCCTGACGAACCTTGTTCATCTCGAGTGTGAGTGCATCAATGATATCCGATGCATTGTCACTGGCGTTTTTCATCGCGACGCGACGCATGGCGTGCTCGCTCGCCATACTATCGAGAATCAACTGGAATAATTCAGCTTCGAGCAAACGTATTGCGACGTAATCCAGGACTTCGGTATAGGTCGGCTCAAAAGTAACATCGCGCGCTTTCATGCCCGATACATCATCAACAGATTCAGCCGTACCAGCTGGCAAGAGGTTGGTGTGAATCGTCTTTTGGATAAAGCTATTTACAAACTGCGTGGAGATAACATCGATCGAGTCGGCTTTATGCTTGTTAAACATATCAATCGCCGTCATGAGAACAGTACGTACATCGTCTGGCGTCACGCTATCACCAGCGTCATACACACCCAAGGCTTCAACATTATCAAGCTTACTGACAAACTGAGCGCCTTTTTTGCCAAATGCGATCACCGTTGTATCAACACCTGCCACGTCATCTTCTCGGAGCATCTTCGCGAGCATTTTCAAGACGTTGGCGTTGTACGAACCTGCCAGTCCGCGGTCACTTGTCACCACGACGATAACGCGCGATTTGATGTCGCGGTAATGAAACATCGGGTGGGTTTTGACATCAGTCATATGACTAAGTGTCTTTAAAATCTCCATCGCTTCTTCGGCAAATTTTTGGCTCGACAACGCTGATTCTTGTGCACGGCGAAGTTTGCTCGCCGCTACGAGCTCCATCGCCTTGGTGATCTGCTTGTTCGATTTCACAGAACGAATGCGAGATTTGATCTGACGCGTGCTAGACATTTACTCCGTAAACCCTTTCATCACTTTGTCGGCGACTTTTTCGATCAATTTAGTTGTCTTTTCGTCTGGTTTGTCGCCTTTGTTGAGCTCGCGCATGGCTTCTTTTTGCGTGTCCCATAGCTCAGTCAGTAGGGCAGCCTGAGCGGGTTTAATCTTGGCAACGGGTACGGTGTCTAGCTTGCCTGATTCGGCAGCGATCAAGCTGGCTGTCTGCTCCCAGATACTCATCGGCTGATACTGTGGCTGTTTAAGCAGTTCGGTTAGGCGTGAACCGCGATTGAGTGCGGTACGTGTTTCTTTATCAAGGTCGGATCCAAATTGGGCAAACGCAGCCAGCTCGCGGTACTGAGCAAGGCTAAGACGTAGATTACCCGAAACAGATTTGACGGCTTTGGTCTGAGCCGATCCACCAACACGAGAAACCGACAAACCAACTGAAATCGCTGGTCGAATACCTTGGTAAAACAAATCAGTCTCCAGGAATATTTGACCATCGGTGATCGAGATAACATTGGTCGGAATATACGCCGAGATATCACCAGCTTGCGTCTCAATGATAGGCAGGGCTGTCAGTGATCCTGCGCCCAAATCATCACTCAACTTAGCGGCACGCTCGAGCAGGCGAGAGTGCAGATAGAATACATCACCAGGGTAGGCTTCGCGTCCTGGTGGACGACGCAATA
>CAZKIA010000010.1:0-3715 GCA_964552765.1 uncultured Candidatus Saccharibacteria bacterium | reverse complement strand
GACATTTGACGATATGCCACGGCGTGCTTAGTCAGGTCATCATAGATGATCAGCGCGTGCTGTGCATTGTCGCGGAAGTACTCTCCCATAGCCACACCGGCATAGGGCGCGAGGTAGAGCAGTGAAGCAGCATCACTTGGGCCCGTCGCAACGATAATCGTCTGATCCATGACACCTTCTTCAGTCAATCGATCGACAAGACGAGCAATCTTGCTGAGTTTTTGTCCGATAGCAACGTAGATATTGATAACACCAGTTTTCTGGCGACCTTGGTTAATCATGGTGTCGATTGCGATAGCCGTCTTACCCGTCTGGCGATCACCAATGATCAACTCACGCTGCCCACGACCGATTGGTACCATAGTATCGATAGCCATAAGCCCTGTCATTAAAGGCTCATGGACGCCTTTACGGCCAATCACACCCACAGCAGGTCGTTCAACCAGGCCCGTTTTCTTTGCCTTAATTGGGCCTTTACCATCAAGTGGTTCACCGAGCGGGTTAACGACACGACCGAGGAGCTCAGGGCCCACTGGCACAGACAATACGTTACCGACAAGCGTCACTTTGGCACCCGCCTTAACGTGTGTGTCGTCACCGAGAAGTACCGCCCCAATCTCATCCTCCATGAGGTTAAGAGCAAATGCATCAACCGGCTCACCGTCGGTTTCGATGCGAACAACTTCATTAAAGCCACAATCGCGCAAGCCATAGATCCAGGCAACACCATCACCAACACGCGTCACGATACCAGTCGAAGACATATCGCCCGTGACATGCAGATCCTCAATCGATTGACGGAGTTCGGCGGCTAATTCTTTGATATTTACTGTGCTCATAATCGTGTATAACTCCTACTTAGGTCATTTTCAGTTGTTTTAATGAAGAAGCGACACTGGCATCGAAGCGCCTACTTGGTGTTTCGATGACAATGCCGCCTACAAGCGATGAATCAACCACTTCTGCGAGGCTAATGGTCGAGGCTGATTCATGGGTACGTACAAAATTCATCACAAGTGTACGTAAATCTTCGGTTAATGGGCGAGCTGTCGTCACGACAACTTGGCTATCACCACGCAGTGCACACTCATACACGATGTCGTTGATAAGTTCATCGAGTTGTTTTGTCATGCCTTCTTCGATAACGTATGCAGCGAGCTGAGGTGCTAGCACGTGAATATCAACGCCCGCGGCTAGCTCTCTCGCAACACCGCGCGCCAAAACACGACGACTCATCGACATTATTTGGCTCCTTTAGTGCTGCTCAGTGCCTGACGTATTAACTCTGCATCAGTTTTATCATCAAGCTTTGCACCAATGACTTTTTCAGTGGCCTCAGCGACAAGGCGTACCATCTCGCTATTGAGGGCTTTCTTGGCATCGGCAATGTCACTCTCGATTCGGGCATGTGACTGTTCAATAATATGCGCGGCTTTTTTGTCGGCTCGCGCCTCTGCCTCATCGGCAATACGGTTAGCTTCTTTTTGTGCCAGGTCGACGATGGATGCAGCGTCTTTTTTAGCCTGCTGAAGTTGCTTTTCGGTATTAGCCTCGGCTTTTTCAGCGGCTTTTTTAGCATCCTCGGCAGCCGTGACTGACTCGGCGATGACTTTTTCGCGCTTATCGAGTGCGGCAAAAAGCGCCGGGAAGGCAAACTTCTTAAGGATCGCCAGAAGTATCAAAAACGATACCAGCTGGATAATCAGCGATTGCCACGTAATACCAAGAGCTCCAAGCAGATCAGCCTGCTTGGCGGCTTCGGCATTTGCCATAATTGTTAGAGTATTCATGTAGCGCTAACTCTCGTTTACAAAAACTTAATCATCAGAGCAACGACAAGACCAATAATCGCCAGTGCATCCACAAAGACGATAGCAGTGATCATAAGTGTCCGTAGGTCGTTAAGCTTCTCTGGGTTGCGTCCAGCGGCGTTAAGCGCAGCCGCACCGATCATACCGATACCAACACCACAAAGCCCAGCTCCGATTGCGTAGGCGAGACCAAATGCTAGTGATTCCATTATTATTTCTCCTTTAATTATTTACCTAATGTTGTTAACCGCTCACAAACTGCGCGAGCCGAACTATTGCTACAAACATCTGAGGAGGCTGTCCGCCGATAGGCGGAGCCGAACGCCACGGGCACATAGCCCCGTAGAGTGTACTCCGAAGAGGTTTGTGGTAATAGTTCAGGCACAGATAGGTTACGCATCACTACCTGCCGTCTTTGCCTTAGGCGTATGCGCAGGTGAGTGGTCTGATCCATGGTCGCCATGACTGACGGCGAGGGCGATGAAGATAACGGTGAGGATATAAAACACAAATGCTTGTAGGGCACCCACAAATAATTCAAAGCCCATAAATATCGGCAGCGGCAAGAATCCAAGCCAGCTCGTCAAAAATCCAATAACAACCAGCAGGACTTCACCGCCAAACACATTACCAAACAGACGCATACTCAGTGCTACAAAGCGTGAAAATTCACCCACAAACTCCAGAATACCCTCAAACGCCCCAACAGGATTCTTGAACGGATTCACAAGGTACCGCTTGGCATTACCCCATGCACCGTGTTGTTTTATGGCGTAAATCTGCACCGCAACCATTGTCACAATGGAGAGCGCGAAGGTAAAGTTAAGGTCTGCCGCCAACCCACGAAACAATGGCGAGCCATTATAGGTAATCGGCCCAACTCCCGGCATCGTACCAAGCCAGTTGTTAAACATCACGGCAAAAAATATCGTAATCGCAAGTGGTGCAACCCGACGTGCCAACACGCGGTCACCCAGAATATCCATTGTCATTTTATACAGCATCTCAAACAACCATTGGCCAGCCAACACAAACTTACTCTTTGAGCCACTCTGAATACCACGCGCGACATACAGTGCTGCCCAGATAAGCAGCCCATAGCCAATGATGCCGAGAAGCATCGAGTTCGTAATCGACACGCCAAAAACACTAAACATCTTTTCTGCCGTGATACTAATGTGCGGGCCAGCTGAAGCGAGAGTAGTTATCATACACGCATCTCCTGAGCTTGCTTAAGCACGCGCAGAGCCAGTAGGACACCTACCATAAAGCCAAGTGCCGAGCCAATCAAAAATCCGGCAGGCGACGAGCCAGCCAATGTGTCGATATACATACCGCCAAATAGTCCAAGCATCGTCGGCACAAGCATTCGCCACGTAATATTGAGTAAATCCTTAATAATAGTCGCGCGTAGAGTAGCGCGCTGGGCACTAGTATTAGGGCCTGCGTCATGACCTTTTTTCATCTCCATCTATCATAACAGAAGTGACCACGATGAGTAAAATCAAACATCATAATCTACGGGTATGCTACAGTACCTTTATGCCTCAAAAACACAAAATTCGTCATGCAGGCTCATTCAAACCTCGTCTTTGCGGAGGCAAACATTGCTACGCCACCAAAAAAGACGCCGAGATGGTCATTTCAGAAAAAGAAATCATGCAGCCCGAGCTAACACTCGCAGTGTATCACTGTATTCAATGCGGGACATATCACTTGACGAGAGTGAAAGCATAGTGCTATACTTTGTATAGTATAAGTCATTTGGAGGACACGATGAGTAAAGCCACACACCCACCCGTAACTGTCTATACCACTACCTGGTGTGGTTACTGCAAAATGGCGAAAAAATATCTCGAAGACCACAAGGTCTCATTTGATGAAAAGAATGTTGAGACAGATTC
>CAZKIA010000009.1:0-24867 GCA_964552765.1 uncultured Candidatus Saccharibacteria bacterium | reverse complement strand
GGTTCAGCGTAGTGAGCAAAGGAACGCGAGAGCTCGCTCTCGACCCTTTGTGAACGGAGGAGCGAAGCGACGCCATCGTTATATTGATTTTCTCCGTCTTGTTTTAGGTCATGAACGAAGTGAATGAGGCAAGCCCCATCGTGTGATTAACCCTTTGCGAGCAGAGGAGCGAAGCGAGACCCCATCGGTGATTTTTAACCCCGGGCCATCTCATACGTGGCCCGGGGTAAGTAGAGGGTGACGCTCCAGATCGAGATCGAGCGTGTCTCCGCTTAGCATACTGCTTGTGCCTATCTGTTGCAAGACTGTTTTTTCATCATGCATCATGCTATGATGAATAGATCACACCCAAGAAATATAAGGATGAAACATGGCAAAGCACAAGAGCTGGCACAGCGCCGACATCAAGCGCGCTCGTAAGAAGAAACTACGAGCCGAAAAGAAAAAGAACGCTTAGGCGTTCTTTTTGATAATAAATCTGGTACCCCGGGTAGGAATTGAACCTACGGCCAAAAGCTTAGAAGTCTCTTGCTCTATCCACTGAGCTACCGGGGCATGCTGTATGTATGAAATGTGCGTGCCCGTAGGGTAAACCTACGACTCATACCACCGATAGGCTTAGAAGTCTCTTGCGGTTGTCCACTGAGCTACCGGGGCATATAGCTACTCATATTTTAACAGATACGCCTATCAATGTAATCTGATATACTATTTTATACGCGCGGGCGTGGTATAACGTTTATTACTCTTGCCTTCCAAGCAAGCAACGCGAGTTAGACTCTCGCCGCCCGCACCAAATCGGAACTAAACTGGAAATTGTCGCCCGCACGGGTGGCTTTTTCTATACAATTTACCTAAGAAACAAAATGATACGCGCAGAAGAAGATCGGCCCGTGTCATGCTATACTGATGGCATGAAAAAATCTACATCCTCACTCAACACATGGATCAGTAAATTAACCCCGGGATCATGGGGGTGGCGGCACCTACTATTTGGTACTGCACTCTCTTTAACGGGAGCATTAATCCCAACCCTTTTCATCCTGCCGCTCTTAACGAGTGATTCTTCTACCGCACCGACGGGAAGTACGATGAATGCGTCATCAATCGCATTGCCTATACAGTTTTTTGCAATGTTCTTGCTCGCTGTTATCGGGATACGGCTCTGGAGCGGACGTCACTACAAACAGCAAGAGCTAGGTCTTGTATACCCTAAACCAATTCATTACGTATGGGCGGCACTCGTCGGTGCGGGCTTTGTCGGCTTTGCGCAACTTGTTGTACCATTGCTCCCTACTGTTCGCCAAGCAAGTGAAACCGTCGCTGCACAAGTTGCGTTTACTAGTGATACATTTATGAACGTTATCATTATTCTATCGATGGCCGTGGCCGCACCACTCGGTGAGGAGCTTGTCTATCGCGGTATCATTATGCGTAGTATGTACGATCGCATGGCGCGTCTTAAGACTACATGGCTACGTGCACTCAGCCCAGCACTGCCCCTACTTACCTCGGCATTTCTATTCGGCTACTCGCATGGCGGTGAAGGTCAGAGTCAACAACTATATTTCCTTGCCCTATTTGGTGTATTGCTAGGCATTCTTTACCTACGCTATTCATCCATTTACATCCCTGTTTTTGCTCACAGTGTATGTAACCTTGTAAATGTGTGTCTGCTTATGTCATCGGCTCATGCCAACAATATTACCCTGCATCCACTGCTATATGTATTTGCGGCTCTGACGCCATTTATCAGTATCGGTATCCTCGCACTTACACAGCGGGCAATAGAACCGCGCTAGTTTTAATCACGCACGCTAACTAATTTCGATATCACTCTCGCTGATCATGATGACATCACCTGGCTGCGTAGAACCATCAAGCAACTTACGGGCGATAAGGTTTTCAACTGAACGCTGCACAACTCGACGCATTGGTCGCGCACCGAGGCGGGGGTCATACCCGATACTCGCCAGTTTGGTAGTTGCGGCAGAATCAACCTGAACTGAAATCTTTTGCGGCTCTAAGGTTTTGTTAATGCCGGCAATAATAAGCCCAACAACCTGAGCCAACTCTTCCTGCGTAAGTGGTCGAAATACGACAATTTCATCGAATCGGTTGAGAAATTCTGGACGGAATTGCTGCGAGTCGATCAGTTCATTCGTAAGTTGTGTCTCGAATTCTTCGAGCTGATGCCCCTCGTCGATAAGCTGTCTAATACGGTCAGCACCTGCGTTGCTCGTTGCGATGATAATTGCATCGCGAAAACTAACTTCACGATTATTGATATCACGCAAAATTCCTTCATCGAGCAATTGTAGCAACGTCGTCAGAACCTGTGGGTGAGCCTTTTCAATCTCATCCAGGAGTACGACTGAAAACGGCTGCTTCATGATTTGGGCAGTAAGACTATGCGGATCCTGTGCGCCATCGGCAATGAGGCGTGATACATCGTCTGGCCTCACGTATTCATTTAGATCAAGTCGTACCAAGCGATCTTCACCACCAAAATACACCGAGGCAAGCGCCTTGCTAAGCTCAGTTTTACCTACTCCCGTTGGCCCGAGAAATAAGAATGTACCGATTGGTCGCGATTCATTACGTACACCAGCCCGAGCGCGACGCAGTGCATCACTGACGACACTCACGGCCCGCGTTTGGTTAATCATGCGCTCATGAATGAGTTGCTCAAGATTGAGCAAGCGATCTTTTTCTTCGCTGGTATCCACTTTACCAATCTTAACCCCACTCATTTCCTCGATCGTCCGATCAACAGAAGAGGCGGTAACAATACCATTCTCGGCATATGCCGCTGCTTGCTCGAGAAGACGCACTGACTTTCCGGGCTGTGCCAGGTCATGCATATAGCGTTCGGAGATGCGATAGGCTTCTTTGAGCGCCTGATACATATACGTTACCTTGCGATTAAACTCCGTCGTGATCAGTTGATCTTGCATAACCAGCAGGCTCTCTTCTTCTGTAGCCGGCGGTACGCTGACACGATTGAGTGCCGTTGCGAGCCCTGGATTGCGTTGGGCAATCTGCAAATATCGCTGCTCATCCATCGTTAGGATCATCCTAATCCCGCCACCCTCTAGTATTGGCATAAGTATCGAGCTCAGATCAACTGACCCTGGTCGATCCTCTAAAAATAGCTGCGCATCATCGAGGCACAAGATGATATTTTTGGCGCGATACGCCTCGACAAGCAGTTGATTCACTAGTCCTTCGATCTCGCTACGCGACTCAGCAGCACTAATAATCGAGCTGGCGTCGAGACTTATGACCTGACGAAATTTGAGATTACTTGGTATCTTCGTGTTGGCCGCTAATAAGCTTTCGGCAAATGCATGAACGATGGCGCTCTTGCCCGCACCAATCGGGCCGACCAACGCAACATTTTGCTTGCCACTACTACTAAGTGTATCTTGCAGAAATTGTAGTGCAGATGCGTGTGAATCCAGTCGCACATGTAGCAACCCACCGCGGGCAACACGATCGCTAATATTAGTGCCAAATCGATTAAGCGTATTGGCATAGCCAAAGCTCCAATCCCGAGCGATACCACCGGTACGCTTAGGGCGTTTGCCTTCAGCAACGAGCTCCGATAGTCGCTCATACCACCTGACCCCATACACGAGATCGTGCTCATCGATCTGCATATGTGGTAATAATTGCGTTAGCTGGGGCTGCGTTCGGCATAGTGCCGCGATAATCATTCCCGCCGTCAAGATAGATGCACCCGTCTCTTGGCGCATACGATTCGCCTCATCGATAACAATCGCACCACTTGCCGAGTCAGTCGCACTAAGATCTCGTATAAAATTTGGTGCCAACCCAAAGCGTGCAGCAAAGAATTGTCCACTTCTCGCGCTCATAGCAGCGGTGGCGAGCTGCTGGGCAGATGGTGAAGCGGGAATATATTTCAGCATATCGGACTCAACTACGTCATCAAAACTATCACCGGTACTCGGAGCAATATTTGTCAGTCCATACTGCACCCATTCTGCTATGGCAAGCGGCAAGGCGGCGCATCCACCGATTATCCAGCCGACAGTATTGCCTATATAAATCAGATATATCGCTACCCCACTCGCCAACAAGCCGATGGCTATGAGCCCATAAAGAATCGGGCGAGAAAAAATCAGCGCAAGTCGAGCGCGTTTAGCGCGTGGACTATCATGGTTATATGTCATCGCGGTACCCATCCTATCGCTGCCACGACTAGTCCAAGCACCGGCCCGAAAGGCAAAAGTGGCCAGACCAATAGCTCCATCACACTAAACACGCCAACAACCATGATCGATAGTATGCCAATACCTATCATAACGGTGCGTATCATTGCGCCGATACATCGTGAGATTATCTTATCAATCATTGCGCGTATCTGAACACCGATCGGCCCCTGTACTGAGCCAGAAGATATCTGACGAAATGGCGAAAACCACGTGCGCAGTAACAAATCAATTGAAAATGTGTCAATAAGCCCCATCATACGATCAGACACACGCGACACTTGGCGCCGCCACCCTTCGCCGTACCACCACGAAAAAAACGCCATAAGCATGAGTACTATTGTAGTTGGTAAATAATAAATGGTAAACCCACCCTTAATCCTAGGAGTCTGGCTCCTTAGAAAATAAATGTGGTGTAATATTTAAATTTATGGATGGAATATCGCGGTATAATAGAATGATGATCCCTCATAAACACGTCGTTACTATCGGTAAGACTGTCCGCCGCGCCAGCAGGCTTCGTGGCGGCACCGGCTCCGCCCTCCCCGGCCTAGTGGTCGAAAAACTCGACCCAAAATTTGCCGCACGCGTTCTCAGTGAATTACCGCAAGGCGTGGTAATCATCACCGGTACAAATGGCAAAACAACGACAACAAAGATCGTCTGCAAACTTTTGTCAGACCACGGATACAAGGTCTTTACTAATCGCACGGGGAGCAATTTTATTCGCGGCATCATTGCCAGCATCCTGGCTGAGACAAACAGCGAGGGCATGCTCGATGCTGATATTGCCGTACTAGAGCTCGATGAGGCATACGCTGCCCAATTTGTTAAACAATTCCGACCTCGCTATAGTTTGCTGCTCAATGTCATGCGTGATCAGCTCGATCGCTTTGGAGAGATCGACCACACTGCGCGATTGTTGCGCACTGTTGCCCTCGCAACTGTCGAGGCAGTTATCCTTAATCGTGATGATCCTCTCCTATGCACGATTGCGAATGATTTACCATCGACTGTAGCGCGACGATATTTTGGCATCAGCCCTCAACTTAAAGCAAACTTTCCCAGCGACCAAGACTTATACGGTACTACTAAAAGCACATCCGTCGATACCCCGCCAGTCACTAACAATGACGTTCTCCTAGATAAACTCACTGGTCATGACGCGGTATTTGCTTTTGGCAGCAAAAAACTTCCCTCAACTACACTTAAGATCGATGGTGTCTATAATGCCCAGAATGCTGCGGCCGCTCTTGCGCTCGTACGAACAATCCTTGGCGATGGAGCCGATACTGATTGGCTGCTTGGGTCACTCGCAACCGCGCGACCAGCCTTTGGACGTGGTGAAGCTATCGTAATTCAGGGTCACCCCTTGGAGATTGTCCTTGTCAAAAACCCGGCAGGATTTCGTCTTGCTCTCGATTCCTATGCTGACCGACCCGCAGCAACCATGATTGCAATCAATGACAACTATGCCGACGGCCGCGATATGTCATGGTTGTGGGATGTTAATTTTGATGCCTTTGCGCGAGTCGATGTCGTCAGCGGTATTCGAGCCTATGACATGGCACTGCGGCTTCAATACGATGACGTCGAAGTCGGCATTGTTGAACCTTCTCTTAGCAAGGCCCTCAAGCAATTCTTAAGTGGCAAACCCGAGCCGCGACGGATTTTCTGTACCTACACCGCCATGATGACTATTCGCAAAATCCTGCAACAATCTTATAACCTCGAGGACATCGACGCATGAAAAAGCAACCGCTCAAACCACTTACCCTTGTGCATCTTTATCCTGAGCAAATGAATATTTACGGCGACTGGGGTAATGTTCTTACACTCATCCAGCGCGCCAAATGGCATGGCTATAATCTGCGCGTTGTAGCTCATCATCCCGGAAAACCATTTCCCAAAGAAGTTGACATCGTGATTGGGGGTGGTGGCCAAGACAGTGGGCAAGGTGTCATCCAGAATGACCTCCTGTCAATCGGTGATGAGCTGAAACGCTGTGCCGACTCACACGTACCAATGCTTGTCATATGTGGCTTGTACCAACTATTTGGACATTTTTTCCAGACGGCTGATGGTCAACGACTGCGCGGTATCGGACTCTTTGATATCGAGACTTACGGTGGCGACAAACGCATGATTGGCAATATTGTAACCGCTACAGCATTTGGTGAAATGGTCGGGTATGAAAACCATAGCGGCATGACCATCCTGGGTAATGATCAGAAACCGTTAGGTCGAGTAGTAAAAGGCGATGGCAATAACGGCAAGGATCGCACCGAAGGCGCCATCTACAAGCATGTCTATGGTAGCTACCTACATGGTTCACTTCTCCCGAAAAATCCGGTCTTCGCCGACGCGCTCATTGAACGCGCCGTCCTCCATCGCTATGCATCATTTGAACCAACCGTGATTGATGATCGATTTGCCGATGAGGCTCGTCGCATCGCCGCACATCGACCACGATAGATCGGATACCCTACAGCTATGAGTCATATCGTTAAACTACCCCATCCTCCCCGTAAGCCAAATACTCGCCGTATCCATGAGCTTGATTTTTTACGCGGTTTTTTTATCCTTGTTATTGTTATCGACCACGTACAGCGCTGGCCAAATCCTTTGAGCTATATTACTGGAGAAGGAAGACTCTGGGTGTCGGCCGCAGAAGGCTTCTTTATTATATCGGGGCTTCTTATTGGGTATCTGCGCGGTTACAAAGGGCTCAAGATACCATTTCGCAACCTCACGAGTATGCTGGTGCGACGTGGTGCCAAGCTCTATATCTGGTCGGTTATCATAACTTTTATCGCTGTTTTTATTATGCAGCACGCGCACTATGACACCTCACTCATGCCAAAACTACCCGAGACATCTGGCCTCACCTACCTGTGGCAGGTTTTGTCACAGCAGTATGTGTTTGACTGGATATATTTCCTGCGGCTGTATTGGATGATGCTGCTCATATCGCCCCTTGCTATCCTTGCCTTTCGCCGCGGCAAATGGTGGCTGGTGCCGATCACAAGTATTTCCGTTTACGCAGCCAGCTTTTTAATGCACGAACCGGAAGCAGCCCTGCAGTGGCAAGTACTATTCTTTGGTGCGGCATCGATCGGTTGGCATTTCGAAACAATCATTGATTACTTACGCACCCACCCTCGTGCAAAAGCTATCATTATGACTACCGTGATGGCAATAACTATCGCCTCAATGATTATTAGTTATTTTTGGGTACTTGGCTGGGACGCTGTCGAATCGGGTAAAGCCACCCTGAGTCGTGATGCGTATGTTGCGACTCGTAGCTGGCTAGACCTGTGGTTTACAAAAGACCCACTAGCCATCGGGCGTGTGCTGCTTTCTTTCATCTGGTTTGGCGGCCTGCTCGCGATTATGCATTGGGGTAAACCACTCATAGAGCGGTATGCTCGTTGGCTCCTCACACCCCTCGGCACGTATTCGCTGACGGCCTACACCGTGCAGGCCATAGCTCTGCTACCATTACAAATCTTTATTGCCCCAAGCAATTCACAAATAGTTAACCTTATCATAGCTGTTATCGCTGTAATCGCTGTGCGCTATCTCACGACTCAGCGTTATGTCCATCGATACTTACCACAATAGCAGTTGGTTAGCGAGCGACCTGTAGTGCTTTAAGGTCAGCAAGCACCTGCTTGCCATGACCGACTGGCGTCACGCGACCATAGACTTTTTGCACGACACCATCAGGGTCAATTAAAAATGTCTTACGCTGTATACCCTCAACGCCAAACATCTTTTTGCCCCATGCCCCGTAGGCACGAATCGTCTCGCCCATTGGGTCACTCAGAAGCGTAAAATTAAGCTGATGCTTATCACGAAAAGCCTCATGCGATGCTGGCGTATCCATTGATATTCCAACCACTTGCGCTTCGGTAGCAAGTAAATCATCATGGGCATCACGCAAGCTACATGCTTCTATCGTACAGCCCGGCGTATCGTCTTTAGGGTAAAAATATAGCACCAGCCATTTACCATAATAATCTTTTAATTCATGACGTGTATCATCACTATCTACGAGCGAAAACTCTGGGGCTGGGTACGGTGGTTTTTGCTGGCTCATACTCACTAGTATACTCCACGCCTACACATAAAAGACAGCGTTGCTATAGTGAGGTCGAGTAATCTTCGTGCTTTAGATGAGCGACAACTCTCTGCAAGATGACAAAAAGTAGCGACCACACCAGTTGGAATGATCCAATAGCCAGTATGATCTCACTACTCAAAGGTGGTCGTGTAGCAATCGCTATAAACAAACCGAAAAATGGGATAAGACATGCCGATAGCTTGATAGCAAATAAGACACTGGTTGATAATTCTACCTTGCGCCGCGATGAAATCTTCTTTTTGGGCGTCACGACTGGCAGCACGATATCTTTTGCGCTATGTAACACATGCGAACTTTCCTTGACGACGTAGCGTGGTAGCTTCGATAGTATATATATCGTCAGTGCCATTACGCCTATCACCGCCACGACAGCAACCACTCCATTAAAAACAGGAAAGGCTGGCTCCACATACGTCGTAGGTACTGGCCGAGCGGTATATGGCTCCATGACGCGTAGCTTCATCATCCATGGCAGCAGTATAATAATCAGCCACGCCCATTGTCCGATAATCGAAACATGCCCAATAATGCCTAGGGCACTAATTGCCCGTGATGCTCGACGTTTACTCATAGACATATGATACCATCTCATCGCTCACCTATGGTATTGCGACGACTTTATGATAAAATACAGGGTGATCACTCGTCGGGGAGTAGCGCAGTTGGTATTGAGAGCCGCCAGTGGCGGGTCGCAAGGGAGCCCACTCTCGCAAACTGGTTTGCGAAGATGTGGCGACGGGGTCGCAGAATGTGACCACGCGGTTCGAAACTTTGTTTCGCCTCATACCTGAAAGCACATACAAACGATGCTGATCATACGTCGGGGAGTAGCGCAGTTGGTAGCGCACGCGGTTTGGGACCGCGGGGTCGCAGGTTCGAATCCTGTCTCCCCGACCATATAAAAACAACCACATTACGTGGCTGTTTTTATATGGCAACCTACTACTTGGCGAACCAAGTAGTGAGATTCCTGATAGCCAAAACCATGTTAGTTATTCGCATTAAAATATTCGCGTAACATGACTGTTAATGCGCGACGACCTTGGGTGGTCTTCAGGTATCTTTCTCGCCTTTTTGCATCTGCTTCACTAAGAAATGCTTCATAAAAGATCAACGTCCAAGGTCGATATGGTTTCGTAGAGAGGTTTTGGCCTGCGTTATGTTCTTCCAGTCTACGTCGTAAATCAGTCGTAAAACCAACATATCTCTTACCATCACCATTACGTAGCACATATACGTAGAAGAACATAATAGTATCAGGAGCTCTACTACTTGGCGAACTCGATGGCGCGGGTCTCGCGGATGACATTCACCTTGATCGTACCTGGGTACTGCATGGTGCTTTCGATCTTGGTCGCAATGTCGCGGGCGAGCTTGATCGCACTCAGGTCATCGATGTTTTGCGGCTTCACAATGACACGAACTTCACGGCCTGCACTGATCGCGTAGGCTTTGTCGATACCATCAAAACTCGTGGCAACATTTTCAAGATCGCGCATACGCTCGACGAAGTTTTCGGCCGAGATATTGCGTGCACCCGGACGAGCCGCCGAGAGGGCATCGCAGACGCGGACGATCAATGCTTCCGGTGTGGTTGCCTCGATATCGTCATGATGCGCCTCGATCGCGTGAACAATCGCATCGCTCATGCCGTACTTGCGAGCCAGCTCGGCACCAATGTGGTGATGCTTGCCTTCCATTTTATGCGTAACAGCCTTACCAACATCATGGAGGAGCGTAGCTGTCTTCGTTATACGTGTATCGGCCCCGATCTCTTCAGCAATCAGCCCCGCCATATGTGCCATCTCTGTACTATGCTTGAGGACATTTTGGCCATAACTTGTACGAAACTTTAGCTCGCCCAGGAGGCGTAACATTTCTGCTGGTATACCGACAACACCGACTTCTCGCGCGGCATCTTCACCGGCACGATTAATCTCTTTGTCGAGTTCTTTTTGGGCTTTTTCGACAACTTCTTCGATACGCGCCGGGTGTATACGGCCGTCTTTCATCAACATCTCAAGCGCCAGGCGTGCTACCTGTCGACGAATTGGGTCGAAACTACTGAGGATAATCATACCTGGTGTATCATCCACCATGATGTCGACGCCCGTCGCACGTTGCAAAGCTTGAATATTGCGGCCTTCTTTGCCGATAATACGGCCTTTCATCTCGTCATCAGTCAGTTTCACAGCCGTAACGGTACGTTCAGCTGTAACATCAGAGCTCATACGCTCCATGGCACTTACCAGTATGGTCTGTGCACGCTCTTCAGCATCAGCCATGGCGTCTTTTTGCAACTTAGCGACCAGCCCAAGAAGATCATTTTTGATGTCGCGTTCGGTCATCGCCATCAATTTATCGGCAGCATCTTTTTTAGATAATTTGGCGATTTTTTCGAGCTTTTCCTGCTGCTTGGTACGGATGTCACGAATCTCACCTTTGAGCGACTCAACCTCATCTTCTTGGCGGCGAAGTTTCTCAGTGCGCGTATCAAGTTCTTCGAGCTTGCGATCAAGGTTCGTCTCGCGATCAGCCACGCGATTCTCGGCCTTCTTGAGCTCACGGCGGTGCTCGTCTTGTTCTTTGCGGGCTTCTTCGGCAGTTTTGATCGCCTCATCTTTGGCTTTTAATACGATGTCACTCGCCTTATTCTTGGCAGCATTGATGATCTTATCGGCTTCCGCCGTCGCATTACTGCCACGTCGTTGATTGTATGCAGTATAACCGCCCACACCTAATAACACGCCGGCAATGGCAAATACTATTTCCATCTTGTATCCTTTCGTTTATCGACAGTCGTTTCCCGGGCATTGCTATCAGGTCTCTAGCCAGTATCAGACAGTCCTATGGTCTATGAATTTCAATTGACGAGATATCGTCATATAAAACTATACGTACCTGGAGGCTAAATAGCAACAGCGTGAACAATGATACGATCCTCAAAATGATTCGTCTTGGGATCAAATTTTCCACCACATGTAATCAAGCTAAGGCCAGGTTTTGCTGTGTTATCGGAAACAAGAAGCTCTGTCATATCTACTTTATCTACCGCAACAGTGTTAACACGAGTCACGGCATACGAAAATTGCTTACCAGCTCCATTCTCTACCGTGATAATATCACCAGCCACAAGTGTTTTTATTTTTTTGAAGACACCAGGCTGTGTCGGCCCAGACACATGCCCGTTGATCAGCATGGCGCCATTTTCGCCTGGTTTTGAGCTGCTCATATACCAGCCTGCGTCATAAATAGAACGGGGAGTTTTCATCTCATTTTTGGCATCGACATCGACAGATAGCACTCGCGCCTCCACACCCAAGCGCGTGATGCGGATAAGGCGCGGAAGATCTGGCGAGACAGCGTATGATTTGACGGAGTGCGCCGATGGTTTTTCTTCGGACGGTACTGGATTATCATTTTGCGAGGCTGGATCTGACGCGCGGGTGGTAGTCACTGCTAATACTTGTTGTTCAGCTGTCGTATTTGTCATTAACACCTTAATACTGACGCCAATACCCACAATGAAGACGAGCGATGCCATTGCATAGAAAAGCCGCGCCTTAGTTGTAGTTTTTGTAGCCGTACTGTCGCCTTGAGCAGCCAGTATCATATCATCGATACGCGGCTCGCTCGAGGACAACTGCGGCGCTATCGCTCGGGTTCGTTTAGTAGGCTTAGGTGTAGCAACTACGGGTGTCGACTTCGGTGCGACAACCTTATACTGCAAGGGGATAATCCCGTCAACCGAACGACGGCCTAGTCGTGGCAACGGTCGAGCATGCAGACGCCGGCCTGCATGTGTGCGGCCGGCTGATACGTCACGTCGACGAATATCATTCTGCATTATTTCCCGTTTCCTTATCTCTCACATTTAATTGTATCGTACTAGCGACGTGACTGGCTGCGTCGGCCGATCATCGCGAGGATACCAGCACCACCAACTGCAGCGACTAAACTCAAGATTGGATTAGCCTTGATAAGCTCAAAACCAGTGTCAGGAGCTGTCGGTTGGTTCATGACAGTTAGTGTGACATCATTGTTGTCGCCACCTTTGTAGCTGATCTTGAAGATGACACCATTTTGTGTGAAAGTCGCACCCTCTGGCAAATCCTTAAATGTACCTTGAACAGCTTGCGTACCTTGGTTATCGATGATCGTAAATACCTGACCTTGCTTTGGCGTGTAGCCTTTAAAGCGTGTGGTAGTGAGCACCGACGTCTTGTCATTTAGCCGCACGGTAGCATACGTGGCAGTTTTATTAGTAACTTTGATCTGGTCATAGCCAGTGCATGGGTCTGTTCCACCTAGATCAAACTGATACTCACCGTCGATAGAAAGCGTATCTACCGTCAAGCAGCCAGGGCTACGACCAGGAGCGACAACACCTCCTTCGTACACATACAGGCCGCCTTTTAGGGTACCATTGCCTTTTAATGTGCCTCCGTTCATTACCGACACTCCGATGCGTTCGCCATCCAGTACAACTGTTTCATTCGGTACAACCGTGATATATTCATCAACCTTGTCGGTAATCTCCGTTACTTTAACTGGGTTTACTTGTGCCCCAGATGGTGTGGCCGACGTATTGCTTGATGCATTATTAGTAAATGTTCCCGATGAATATGTAGTCTTCTGAAGTGTTTTACCTGCACCGGAAAGCGTGCCAGTAAAGGTAACAGCCACCTTTTCTCCAACGTTCACATCAGTATTTGACAATAGCGTCACAGCACTTGACCATGTTCGATTAGCTACTATTGCTTGCCCGCTCTCGTCATAGTCGGAAGAAAAATACGCCGTAGGACTGGCTGTACCACTACCACCACCGAAAGTTACCGGTTTGTCATAATTAACGAATTGAAAACTAGCGCCATTTTGTACTGTCAAAGCACCGTAAGATAGACCCGTAAGATCATTTGAGGCCGTACCGCCACCTGACGCCCCACCTCCACTAGCACAACTCGTAGCCGAAGTATAGCCAGCCAGCCCCAAAGGACTAGCAATCGTTACGTTTGCAGCTGAGCTTCCTGCAGTAAATGAGCTAATCGCTCCACCATATATGCTCTTAATCGTCAGGTCACCCGGAGTAGTCAGCTTGTACGGGTTCCATCCAAAGGCTTCTTTTTGAACAATAAGATTACCTGTGCCCGTTACGACAGTTGGCTCGAGAGTTGCAATCCTTACATTACATTCTGATCCTGGCTCAACCGACACTGTTGCGCCTGCCGTAAATGACAGTTTATCGACACTATATCCATTATAATTCGTACCCGACACAACAGCACTAGTAACAACCCCACCAAGGTCAACTGATAGGTCATTTACAAGTGCCTTTGTGGTAGATTGCATCTGGTTAAAACGAATAATATCACCAGCCTGTGGCGCTGCTGATCCACAGTTACTCCAGTTAGCAGCAGTACTAAACTTGTTATCGCTGCCCGCGCCTGTCCATGTACAAGTCTGCGTAGCGGCACTTACCGATACTACTGGTGCGATCGCGCCAATAAGTGATGCAGCGCCAACTGCAAAAGCAGTCGCGCGTACTGAAAGCCTCTTTGTTATCATTTTGCTCTTCCTTTTTATTTTATCTCTAACTGGTTATGATTTTAACTCAAAAAATATAAACAGTAAAGTGTATTTTTTACTACAATTATTTTATAGGACTCGTAATTCGTGGTTCGGCTCCATAGTCAGGTAATACCGTTTGGTCATTTTCTCCGTTATGTAATCGAGTAAGCCCGTGTGTTATCCACTCATCACCCGTCACGCCTACGATAGGAATCGATAAACTATACGCCATCGTATTTGCCGTCGTCACACCGATCCGCAAACCTGTAAAACTACCGGGGCCTTGGTAGATGATAACTCCCATGATCTGCTGGAGTGTTATGCCCGCTTCTTCGCACGCCTCACTACAAACGCGCAGTACATCCCGCGCCAGTGTACGATGTGCCTCCCATACTCGAGAGACAACCACCTCATTATCGCTATATACATAGACTTCGGCAGTCGGTGAGTCAGTGCGGAGGCACAGTATCATCGCAGCGCCTCCTCGATATACACCTGCGATGCACCACTGGTCACCGTGACTTCACGGCCCTCACCCTCAGGCTGATAGTAAATATGCACGGTTATGCGCTCATCAGGTAGGACTGCTCCGATCGTTTCGCCCCATTCTACGACAGTGATTGTCATGGGATCAGCCAGTGATTCGGCCAGCTCATAGCCAAGTACGCCCGCTTCATGAAGCCGATAAAAATCATAGTGAGCCAAGGTTATACCATCACGCGCCTCGTACTCCCGACTCAGTGTGAAACTTGGACTCTGCACATCCTCATCGACATTAAGCCCATGCGCAAGACCCTTGACGAGCGTTGTCTTACCCGCGCCAACATCACCAATAAGCTCCAGGCACTCCCCACCACGCAGGACACGCCCAATACGCTCCCCGAGCTGTTTCATATCATGATCTGACTTGATTATCACGCCCATAAGTATAAACTACCTGGTAATCAAACTATACAACTCACGCTTATATCGGGTATGATAGAAAGAACCATATGGTGGGAATAATTTATACGATAGTACAGAGTCAACAGCCGTCGCGAGCGGAGGTATTAGTATGCGTATAGCTGATGCTGCACTAGAGCGCCTACTGATCAAGAAACAAAAGACAACGGCGGAGCAGATCGCCGAGCTTCGTGATGAGGCAAAATCAACCAGCAAAAGCCTCCAGGAAACGATACTCGCGCACAATATTGCAACTGATGACGAGCTCACAAAATACTATGCCGAACAGATCGGCATTCCCTATGTCTCCGTCAACCCGAAAGACGTGACCAAAGATATCATTTCCGCCCTCCCCGAACGGATTGCTCGGCAGTACATGGCCCTCGTCTTTAAGATTGATGAAGATGGCACACATCACCTGGCAATGACCGACCCAGATGATCTACAATCAATCGATTTCATCCAGAAATACACCGGCACAAAAGTAACCATCTACGCTGCATCCCAGGACAATATCCTTACCTGCCTGCAAGCATACCGAGAAGGTTCCGAAGAAGAGATTAGCAAAACAATCCAGGTTGAAGGTGAAGAGGGTGATCAGGCCGACGAAGTTAAAGCCTCTGATATCGCCGAGGACTCACCGATTGCACAAACCGTCAACCTGGTGCTCGAGTTTGCGATCCGCGCGGGTGCTAGCGATATTCATATCGAGCCACGTGACGATTACGTGAGTATCCGCTATCGAATCGACGGCGTCCTGCGCGAAGCGAACAAACTACCAAAGAATGTCCATGGTGCTCTCGTGAGTCGTATTAAGATCCTTAGCAACCTCAAAATCGATGAGCGACGCGCTCCCCAGGATGGTCGCTTCAAGATCAATCTCGGTGGCAAAGCCTACGCATTTCGTGTCAGTACGCTTCCTATTACCACGGGAGAAAAGGTAGTTATGCGTATCCTCAACGAAGGCAGCAAAGCCCTCACGCTCGAACAGTTAGGATATTGGGGTATTGCAAAAGAACGCATCATTGATGCGATCAAACAGCCACACGGTATGATCCTCGTAACGGGCCCGACTGGATCGGGTAAATCAACCAGCCTCTTTAGTATCCTTAGTATGCTCAATGACCCCAAAGTTAATATTAGTACCGTCGAAGACCCAGTCGAGTATAAAATCCCTGGCACCAACCAAACCCAGGTGAATCCTGCGGCTGGCATGACATTTGTCAACGGCCTACGGGCACTGCTACGTCAAGATCCAAATATCATCATGGTTGGTGAGATTCGTGATGGTGAAACAGCAGATCTTGCTGTGCAAGCTGCTCTCACAGGGCACCTTGTATTTAGTACGCTTCACACCAACAACGCAGCGACCTGTCTGCCGCGCCTGCTTGACATGCACATCGAGCCATTTTTGATTGCGAGTACCGTGAGGGCAGTTGTTGGGCAGCGTCTAGTGCGTATGCTCTGCCATGTCTGTCGTGAGGCATATACACCGAACGAAGAAGAGCTCTCGCAGATTACAAAAATGTTTAATCTCAAGATCGACGAGATCGGCACGCTTCACGAACTTGAACAGCAAGCTGCTGCAGAGAATATTGGTGGATCTATCAAAGACCAGCCACTCGCGACAACCCCAACGGAAATATTAAAACTATACCGTGAGCATCCAGGTGGGTGCGAAGAGTGTAATGGTATCGGCTATACGGGGCGACGCGGTATCTATGAAGTGCTCGCCAATACTGATGGTGTCGAGAAACTTATCATTGCCAATGCGACGAGTAATGATATTCAGGCAAGAAGTATCGAAGAAGGTATGGTGACAATGCAACTCGACGGTCTCATCAAGGCCTTTCGCGGTATTACCAGCATCGAAGAAATCTTGCGTGTCACGAGGGAATAATGCCGGTATTTAACTTTACTGCCACATCTAAAGATGGTTCCGTGATTAGCGGACATGTTGAGGCATTATCCCGAGAAGCTGCCACTGAGGCAATCATCAAGCAAGGTCATCGCCCGATTTCAATCACAGCCGAAAGTGGTAGTCGCGATCTACTGTCTTTTATCAAGCCAAAAGTAAAGACATCAGATCTCGTGATCTTTACTCGACAGCTCAGCACAATGATTAGTGCGGGCGTACCATTACTTCGTGCCCTGACGACCCTCTCTCAGCAAGCCGAAAACAAGACGTTTAAGGACATACTCGAAGCCATCACCAAAGACGTTCAAGCTGGTACCTCGCTCGGTGATGCCTTCGCTAAACATCCGGCAGCCTTTAGTGATGTCTTTGTCAACATGGTGCGAGCCGGAGAAGCAGGTGGTATTCTCGATGAGATCCTCAAGCGCCTCGCCATCCAGCAGGAAAAAAACGATTCAATGAAGAAAAAGATTAAAAGCGCAATGACGTATCCGATGATCCTCGTCGTCATCACGATTGGCGCATTTTTTGGTCTGATGTTTTTCGTTATCCCGCAGATTGGCAAAATTCTTTATGATCTCGGCGGCCCTGATGCGCAATTACCTATGATTACACAAGTCATGCTCGGTCTTAGTAAGTGGATGCTCGAGTACTGGTATCTTGTCATCGGGATTATGGGTGGACTTGTCTTTGGCGGTAAGGCGTTTCTCGGTACACCAAAGGGCAGGCGGCTATTTCACTACTCAATCATCAAAGTCCCAAAAGTCGGCGAGCTCATCAAAAAAGTTGCTACCGCCCGATTTGCCCGCACATTTTCTGCCCTGATCGGTGCTGGCGTGAGTGTACTTGAAACACTTCGCGTGACGGGTAATGCCGGCGGTAATGAAGCCTTTAAAGACGAACTCATGCGCGGTGCTAACGCCGTCACGTCAGGCCAGCAACTATCTGAAGCACTTGCTAAAGGTGGCATGTTCCCCGGTATCGTGCCGCAGATGCTTGCGGTCGGCGAGGAGACAGGAAAAACGGCCGATATTTTGATTAAAGTGGCGGATTTTTATGAAGAAGAGGTTGACAATACTATCGCCAGCCTCAGCTCAATCATCGAGCCGATCATGATCGTCTTCATGGGTGGTATGGTCGGCCTCGTGGCGGTAAGTGTCATGGGGCCAATCGCTAGTTTGTCTCAGAATATTAAATAGTCAGTCTTTATGGAGTAGTTAATACTTCACGCCAGCTCACGATGTCGAATGTACTTGTCACAGGAAAATATGGTGGCGGTGAATAGCGTAAATTCTCATCATATATTGTATTGGTGTAGCGATACCCCGCCCAACAGTTCGCATTCGTGGCGGTGCCACACAGCATAACTGACCATGTCCATAGCTGGTTTGAGGCGAGAGAGCCAAAGAAAGTCAGACCTTGATTACTATTGGCATATCCTGTAACCCAGCCACCCGTCTCACGATATGTTTGCCGTATACCAACTCCACCGGACTTGGCAATTAATGCCGCATTAATCTCAACAGGCGCTCCAACGTATGGTGCAACCTCTATATTATTTTCTGCGACAATACCAATACTATTGGCGCCACTATATTTATCGGCATATTTTATAGGGCCCGCGATCGTCGCTGTCGTGTCACCACTTACTGCTAAACGAGCCGAAGCAATCGTGACGCGACCATTAAATCCAGCTGGCCCTGCCGTCCGTACCCATACATTATCTTCAACAAAGATAATGTTATTTGCAGGTACCGGAATATTTGTAGCCACCACTGTTCTTGTCAATGCGCTGCTGTAGGGCGAACGCGTATCACGCTCATTGGTGACTTTCTCCAGATTGTACGTATTATTGTCGTTGAGGCTAATAAGGTAGCCAGCTGTGAGAGAAAATGTAGTACTAATGGCCGGAATATAACCTGCTGTCCGGGCAGGCCTGTTATTACATGCAGTCGCAGAAGTGTCATTAATAGCCAGCTTCTTAATCTGACAGAGGTCTGCAACAATTTTGTTAAAGTCTACGGCTGTGACTGGATACTGCCAACTCGTCTTGTTACGGGTTGTACAACTCACCGGACTTGTTACAGTTGCATCGCACCATACCCCTGCTTTAGTAGACCCCGCGCCATTACCACTCCAAGTCGGCACCGTATATGTACTGCCAGCACTTGTGACGATATCGCTATTAGAGCCATCCATCTTAACACCTACGTTTGAATGTACGGGGCCATTGGCGGACTCTGTATTTCCAAACCATAAAGCAGTATTGCCAGCAACCGCATAGGTACTAAACGATGGCGCACCTATACGAGCTTCAATTGTACGCTTGACAGCATTCACCCCATTAGATGTACCGATTGAACGCACTGTTGCAATTGTCGAACCAACTGTTCCGGGTTTTATCCAAAGAGTGAATGATCCAATCGTCTTGCCCGAGCTATCCTTATAGGTATGAGTGTAGGGGCCATATCCATAGACGCCCTGGCTGCTTGGCCATGTCTGACCATCCTTAAGATCAGTATTATTGTGGTTGAGATGCCATAGATAGTAGTTGATGCCTGCATCGGCCAGCTGAAACGCCGTCTCGCTTGCTCGTGCACGTGCTGTACTACCCACTGTCGTCACAATCATTTGCAATACACCTATTGATATAACGGTAAACACTACCATGAATGTTAGTACTGCAACGATCGAAAAACCTTCAGAGGCTGAATGCTTATGCATCATAGATTTGTCTTCCTATTACGCAGAATCACCGATGATGTCAATTCTGCCGCCGGGATATTTGCCCGCGCTGGCTCTTTGAGGCTGATCGTGATCTTTTTGATATCTTTTAGTTGATCTCCTGTAAACACGCCACTATCGCCGTTAGCATCAAAATACGTAAATATATCGCCAGTCTGCACAAAGTCACTAATAAGCGTTAATGTCTTTTTATCGCTGTTATTGTACGTGTAGTTAGGTGGACTCCCGCTGGCCGGTATTCTATCAACTAATAGTTTTTTACTGGTTGCGTTGTAATAATACGTTATCTGCGACAGGGTTGCATCTTGGGGTGAGAAGTACGAGAAAATCGTCAAGCGCATTGTTGTTGCTTCAGTGATCCTTGTACCTCCACGAAGTACCTGCTCCATACGCTGCATGGCAACTACTTGGTCATTGATATTGACCATTGTTGCATTCATTTTGAAGAGATCTCGTAACGATGAGTTAAAGACAAGCGTTGTTGCGATGGATAATAGCGCGATTACCGAAATAACGATCAATAACTCAATAATAGTGAACCCTCTACTACGGTGTAACATTCACGCCTCCATTTGTCCCAGGTGTAACTCCCGACTGAGATAGCGTGACACCACCAACGGTTACTTGTATATCATATGGCCCAGTCGGTGCTGCTGACATATTAAATTCGCGATTAATTTGCGTTGCGCTGTCGACTCCACTCACTGATCCCGTAATAACTGTAGCTCCCTGTACTAAGCGAACAACTGCCCCCGCCAAGTTGCTACCAGAAATAGTGATAAGTGACGCCCCAATGTCAGAGCTAGCTAACGACAATGTTGCTGGGTTGGTCGAGCGAATACGCGGAGTGCCTGCTGAACCAACCAAGACAAGCTGGGCTGTTTGCATGTACCCATTACTCGCTACTGTCGTACCTGCTGGTACCGTGATTGGCTGTGTGGTTAATGCACCAAATGCAACTCGTGTTACCGCAAGATACTGTGACCCCCCACAGGTATCATTAGCCCCATAACATACTATGTAGTTACCCGGTACAAGGTTTGAGAATGTTGCCTCAGCATTGCTATCTGTCGTCACTGTTTGGCTCATACTATACGTTTGATCAGCTGGGTCAGTATAGGTTTTATAACCACCCTTTATCGTGAATGCAGTACCAGGTAAAGGATTATTTGATGTATTAACAGTACTCACTTTTAAACTGGCAGGGGAGACAACATCAATCATCAACGTAGAGCTACTTACTTGCTGAACCAATGCATTCACATTTGGATATGTTGCCACCAAGCTACCAGAGTTGGCCGAAGTAGTTAGCGTACTATAGCCGGCTTTTGAGGCAGTAATCGTGTATCGCGGCTGTGAGTCCGGCGTAATATCCAAGAAGAGCGCGACACCATTACTATCTGTTACAGCACTTTGATCAACTGCTGGCGAAAGAGCTGTATTTCGTACTCGCACCGTCGCGCCCCCGATCGGGTTGCCTGATCCATCAATAACTTGTGTCATAATGGCAGATGTATTGCCGCCCGTCTCTGCCACTCGAGCTGTAAATATACTACTAAGAGTTGAATATTTTACCCCCGACAAGGCATCTGTCACTCCTACTTCAGCTATCTTGTAGTCACGAGGGTTTGTATCAATAGGAGTGCCTGTTGCCGGTGGGCCATTGCGGCATAGATATGATGAACCCGATGGATAATTCAAACAACCATCATATGCATCATCTGCATAGGTAATATTTATAGCGACCGTATATGTTCGACTGCCCCTTACCACCGACTGAGAGGCTGGTAGCGGTGTCCCACTTGTTATAATTGACCCGCCTGCGACAGCTAGACGGTCATAGGGTAGTGAGCGAAGCTCCTCCATTTTCTCTGTAGCGATAGCTAAAGAATGCGCCCTTAACGATGCGGTTGCCGAAGCAGCCAAGAAAGATTGCAGTAGGCCAAAGACAGTTACCATCACAAAACCAAACACTACAATAGTAACTATCAGCTCGGTGATCGTAAATCCATCACTACGACTAGTCTTATTTTTAATCATAACTACTATAAAAATAGTATCATATAGCATCTCCCCATCACGAATATGTATCTAGGTATTGACTGATCGATTATCTGTATTATACTTATGCTTAAGATCTGGTATTTGTATTAGACCGATCACAATCAATCTAAAAGGGGGGCATTTATGCTCAAAAAAACATCACAAAAAGGTTTTACGATCGTCGAGCTCTTGATCGTGATCGTGGTCATCGGTATTTTGGCCGCACTCGTTCTCAACACGTTCTCAGGCGTTGAGAAGCGTGCACGTGATACGCAGCGTCAGACTGACGTTAATGCTATCGCAACACAACTAGAAGTAGCCTACAACGACAATGGTACATATCCGAATTCAGCGGGAATCACGGTTCCTAACTTTAAGGGTATTGATGCAGGCGCATTGCAACCACCACAAAGTACGCAGACCAGCCTCAAGGCTGTTTCAGCAGCCCCAACGGCAGCGGCTGACTTTGGCGTAGGCACTGGCGAGCAATACCTCTACATGTGTGAATCAGTTAGTGGCACTAACTGTGGTGCCTACACGCTTTACTTCTGGAACGAAGACAAGGGTCAGGTACGAGCAAAAGAAAGCCTCAACCGCCCATAGTTACGCTAGCAATATAATAAAAAGCCTCTCGTGAAAAAGAGGCTTTTTATCTGATCAAATGCTATAATAGCATGAGTATTATATAGGATGGGCATGCAAAAAACATTATTTCTCCACCATAGGCCAATCTTGGGTATTGATATTAGCCATACCTACATTAAATGTATGTCGCTTACTCCTGAAAAATGGAACGTTACGAGTTATGGTTCGATAAATGCTGACCCATCAAAACTACGTAACAGTCTCACCGGTTCACCAGACTATCTGGTATCGTTGCTCAAAGATCTGAAGGGGAAAAATATTGTTGGCAGAATACCCAGCGATCAGGCGATCATCAGTATTCCCACGAATCTTACCTACAGTCGTAGCGTTTCACTCCCAAAAGCTGCTATAAAAAAGCTGAGTGATGCGATAGCTCTTGAAGCAAGTCAGTATATCCCCGTTGCACTGTCCGAGCTCAATTTGTCTTATGAAGTATTATCTGAGACAGATGATAATATCGAAGTCCTTATGTCGGCTGCCCCGAAAGTCATCATTGAAAATGTTGTGAATGCCTGCAACGAAGTTGGTATCACTCCCCTTATTATTCAACCCAGTATTAATTCTGTTGCTCGCCTCATCACCATGACCGAGCAAGGTCATTTACCTACTGTCATCGTTGATATTGGCGCTGCAGACACTGACCTCGCCATCCTCAATGACCGCATTCGTGCTAATGCGAGCGTTCAGATTGGTAGCAACACACTTACCTATGCTATATCAGAGAAAATGGGAGTGACCCTTGAGAACGCGCATCAACTCAAGGTTCTCCATGGCCTATCATACGGTACAAAGCAAAAAAAGATCCTCGAAGCTGTTAACGAACCTCTCTCCCAAGTTGTCAATGAAATCCATAAAATTATTCGCTACTACAATGAACGTATCGATGCCTCGACACGAATTGAGCAAATCATCATCGTCGGCAGCGGCTCCGATATTCCTGGGCTCGGTGAATACTTCACAGACAAACTCGTCATGCCAGCTCGTGTAGCTAGTCCTTGGCTTGCACTTGATTTTGGTGCGTTGCCTCAACCAGCAAAACAATTTCGACCACGATATATTACCGTCATCGGACTTGCCGCTACCCGGCAAAGCGAGGTGGAACTATGATTAATCTATTGAGTCCGGAATATCGAGCTGAATTAGCTGCCGCAAAGCGTAATATTATACTTCGTAAATACGTTGTTACCTTACTATTTCTCGCAATCGGCGTGGGCGCATGCTATGGCATCGGATATATCATGCTCGAGGAAGAGAAGAAGCACTACCAGCAAGAAATTGCTGTCTATGAACCGAAACGCCAAGAATACGCTGCAACCGTCACCAAAGCTCAGTCATTCAACAAGAATCTTCGCATTGCCAAGTCGATCTTAGACAATGAGATTATCTATAGCGATCTTATTATTGCGATTAGCAATAATCTCCCCTCAAATGTCGTGCTCGCTAACCTAAGTCTACGAACCAAGGAGCTTGCACAACCGATATCTATCACCGTCTCGATCAAATCGCCCGATGATGCTGTTAAGACCAAGACAAAATTTGAACAAGGAAAGATATTTAAAGATACCAAGATCAAGACAATCGAAAAATCAACGAATGGGGATTATCCTTATAGCGCTGTCCTTATCACGACGCTCGATAAAAAAGAATACCTTGCATTCCAAGCGGAGCAACAACCATGAGATTATCAAAGATCTCTCTCAACGCTATCACTATGCAATACCTACTCATGATCCTGTGTATCGGACTTATTGGAGCCATTATCTGGGTCTCACTGCTTGCGAATAATATTCTCACCACAAAGGCTACAGAGGTAGATCATATACACATTGATGCGGAACTCGTTCAGCAAGAACTTGTCGGACTTCAGGGCTTAAAAACAAGCCTGGATGAAAATTCAGAGCTTGTCAAAAAAACAAATGAGGTCGTATCTATCGCAAGTCAGTATAAATTCCAAGACCAGGTCATCCAGGATTTGAGTGCATATGCTGAAAAAGCAAATGTATCAATTGTTGGCTACGATTTCGGATCAACACCAGGCGCAAAGGTTGTCGCCACTCCCCAAGCCGGTGCGCAAACAGCTGCGCCGACCCCTGCAAATATCCCGCCGAAAACTCTTGTCACTGTTCGACTACAAAACGACGTACCCTATACTAACTTTCTCAAATTTCTTATGTCGATAGAGCAAAATGTGACAAAAATGCAACTGACCGGTATTACCCTTCAGCCTATTGATAAAAATCCAAACAATATTCAAGGACCAATTATAGAGCTAGAGGTATTTATCCAATGAAAATAGATTCATCCGCCCTCAAACCTATTACTAATCTGTTTCGACATGCCGCAGGTCATTACAAAATCATCTCATTTGTACTTGCCATGGGGATGTTAATCTATAGCGTGTATTCAATCCAGCATATCTTTAATCTCCCCAGCGATCAGGCCTATCATGACCAGCAGCTTCAGAAGAATACTCGTACATCCTTTGATAAAAAAACTATGGAAAAAGTTCGACAACTACGCACAAGCAATGATGAAGTGATTCAGTTACCGAAAGGTCGCATTAACCCTTTCGTTGGATCACCAATACCTTAATGCTATAGGTTTGCTACACTATATATATGCTATTA
>CAZKIA010000008.1:0-31406 GCA_964552765.1 uncultured Candidatus Saccharibacteria bacterium | reverse complement strand
TACACTACCACCTACCGACAATCCACAAACACCTTTTCCAAAGATATAGCTGTTTTAGTCTGCTGTTTTTCGTGTCACTTGCGACATGCGGGCGGCTTGAGCCGCCCCGAGCCACGTCGCCTCTGCGCTTTAGCGCAGGCGAACCGACCAGAAAAATCCGACCTTTTCATTTAAAAAATAAGGAATGGCGGGGGAAATCTAAAAAATTCAAAGGTTGGTTTTTTCTGGCGGGGCGCAGCGCACGCTTGCGTGCGCTAGGCGGCGGGGCTTGTTTAGCACTTCGTGCTAAAATGGGTTCGAGCGGTTTCGTAAAATCGCACCATATAATTTACCCCAGGCCCCGTGTCTGGGGTAAATTATATTAGTACGAAATTTCGGCTTGAACCGATAGGCGAAAACATCCAGTGGATGTTTGAGTTTTCAAAGCTTGACGTGACGAAAGCGAGCATACGCGAGCAGATAGGCTTTAGCCGTTGAGTCACATAAACACGCGAGTCCTACTTCCAGCACCATAACCCTCGAACCATCCATAAATATACCGATATTATATAAAGGGTATGCTATAGTGTAATATAGTTATGAATCGGGATGATTTAATTAACTTATATTATAATCAGAAGCTATCAGCCCAGCAGATTGCCGCAGGACTGGGCTATTCAGTCAATAAGGTCAATTACTGGCTCAAAAAATATAACATAGAACGACGCACTCGTTCGGATGCATCATATATTAGACATAACCCTGGTGGCGATCCATTCTCGCTACCAGATTTATCGCAAAGAGATTTAGCGATACTGCATGCACTCGGTATGGGGCTCTATTGGGGAGAGGGTAACAAGGCGAATAAAACATCTGTAAGACTTGGAAATAGTGACCCCGGAGTAATTAAGATATTCATTAAATTCTTAGTAGACTGTTACTCGGTAGACAAACAGCGATTAAGATTCGGCCTCCAGCTATTTTCTGACTGTGATCAACAGAAAGCTTTAGCATATTGGGTGCGGTATCTTGGTGTAGAGGTCTCGCAATTTTATAGAATAACAGTTACAATATCAGGGTCTATTGGAACGTATAGACACAAAAACAAGTACGGTGTCGTCACAGTTTATTTTAATAATAAAAAACTAAGAGATGTTCTAGTAGCAAGAATTGCCGACATAGCTCAGGGGTAGAGCACGATCATGGTAAGATCGGGGTCTCGGGTTCAAATCCCGATGTCGGCTCCAGAATTTTGATTTAACTAATACTACATGATTCATCTGCTATTTTTTATTCCGATAATTTTTCTTATCTTAGGATTAACGTATTTAGTTATACAATGGCCATCTGGTGGCCTACATGCGACATTTAGTCATCACGCTGCAAGCACTAAAGAAGCGACAAGATATTATATTGCACTATTTCTTGTGTGCCTGCCGCCTGTTGTTGCATGGTTTGCATTATGGCTGATGCCTCATTTACGATTACCGGTGACAGCGTTTATCACTATAGCTATCGCAGTTATCGTGCAGATTGTAGCAGCTAGTATACCCGAGCGTCCGCCACATGTGACGTTGCATCGCGGCGTTACTGCTGTATCGCTTGGTGCAATACTCGCAACACTCATTACTATTTGGTACGAGACACGAAGCAACATGATTATAACTGCCCTGATGATCATGGCACTTATTATCATCTATGCTGGTATTATGGGTGATCGCGCAAAGTATCCATTACTATTGCAGACTGGATTTTATAGTATATTTTTTATAACTCTGGGTAGTTTTATATTTCAATAAATAATGAACGCCAACATAGGGCTATCAATACGCATCATCCGGATACACAAACTTCTTCTCTATAACAAATTGTTGCTTTGCGTTGATAAACTTTTGTACGTCATCTAGATTGCCAAAGCGTAACTCTTTGGATTCAAACTCTGCATTACTTAACCACTCGTTACGTTGGCCGTCTGATTCTCGCAGCATTTCACCTTTCGGATTAATCCCTTGTACCACACAGAAATACTTGTCTTCGAGCAGCGTCCCGGTATCGTCATAATCGAGTTTGTGATAAAACCCGAGTACGGTCAGCTCAGCTGTCAATCCAGTTTCTTCCATCAGCTCACGTGCAGCCGCTTCGAGTATGGTTTCACCCCAGCGTATCTTGCCTGTAGGGCGGCCCCAATAGCCGTAGTAGGGTTGCTTGAGGCGTTCTTGTTGCAGGTGTTTGCCCTTAGCATTGATAATATCGAGTACCACCGATAGCTTTGGTTGCTTCTCAAGTGTTTTCTCGTCGGTGTCCATGCGATTCGCATACTCTTTGCCGTCTCTGGTAAGTTCATATTTGCCATATGACTTTGGTACACGCCGCACAAACCCTGCCGCGATCAACTGCTTTATATGAAAATTCACATGATCACTCGATAAATCCGCCGCGTTTGCCAGCTCTGAAAAGGTTGAGCTTTTTGATAGCAGAAGCTGCCGTAGCAACTTCATTTGAGCAATATGTGCATCGGCCTTATAGCTCGCCACTGCGTAGCTCCTCGCGTAGTCTCATCCAGATCTTACCTAGCTCATTGCGACCGTTCTGGTCTTCACCCCATCCCCAGAAATTATCATTGGGAGAATCTTCGACAATTAATTCGTTGTTGGTTGATAGTAAGTGATCTTGTATGTAGCTGTGCTGCTGTAGTTTATGACGGCAGATATCGTACATAGCATTGATTTTCACTTCATTCCAGTTGCTCTGCACCTGATCTTTATATTTTTTAGCTAGATGATACGCATCATGCGCCGATAGAGCGGTACGTATCTGTTCAGTAATCGCTTTATCAGTTTCAAAAAACTTTGCCGCCTGGTAGGCATGTTCGCTGGTTGGCCATAACTGATCATGCCACCTAACCTGAAAACTCGAAAAGTTAGAGAACATATAAAACTCTCGCTCATAAAATCCAATAATTGTGCCATCTGTACAAAGTAGTGGATCACGAAATGTATTGATATCTGACTTCATTGCCTTCTCCTTTTACTTCATTTCACTATAGACGCACTGGCAAAGTATATCTAGTGAAGTCAACTTCATATTTTATAGCCGCATGGATAAATGTTGCGCCGCCGGATGGTTACCGGCGGCGTGTGGGTGATAGTTAGAGTGGTTCGTACCAGTCGGGTGGATACCCGTCTGAGTTGAGTGTTGGGGCGAATTTGGCCAGGAAGTCCAGCGTCGACTCAAACCCCACACTGATCCAAGCGCCGAATGTCCGTCGTAGTGACGCCAACATTGCGGTAGTGCACCACCTTTCTTATTGTAGAACGAGCTATTCCCACTGCTAGTTATACGCTCATTACTACACTACGTCAAAACGGTTGCGGTGAGATTCATGTACGTGTCGTGCAAAATGATATTTACTATTACTAATATCTCTGTTACAATAGTTCACTAGTTATGGCAAAGAATTCTAAAAGCAAGCGCAAATTGGTTGGGCTCGTCAGCAAAGCGTCTGGCGCGCGTGTTTACTACACCAAGAAAAACACCATGAACACATCGGGTAAATTATCGTTGCGTAAATACGATCCCGTTACTCGCAAGCATGAAATTTTCGAAGAGACCAAAAAATCACTTGGTCGCAACGAAGTAAAAGCTCGCAAGAGTTAGTCTGTATTTTCTACATGGAGCTCATCCTAGGGTGAGCTTTCTTACATATTCAGCGAACATATATGTATTTTCTTGCCTCGTTTGCTGTTACTGCAAGGCAGTGTGTGAGCGCTCAGGCGCAATGACATTGTTGATGATATCGGCGAGCCACAGGCCACCCTTAAGCATTAGTTCGATATCATCGAGCTGTGGGCGTAGTGTCGGTAAGTAGACTATTAGCTCATCACCCACCAGCTCAAAATCAAGTTTACCAAAGTGATGACCGAGAATAGCCGATGTCTCAGGTGATATGAGGTAGCGTAGTGTGTCGAGTTCATGACTTGGCACATAGACGCGGAATTGCTTCATGAACTCCGGATCATAGCCATGGAGCTGATAGGCATCAAGGTGATGGTGTGATCGGTATTTTATCTCTAGGTATTCGTAAGTAATTGCATCATAGGCGTGACCATTTAAAACAATATGACAAGGGCTTTTCCCGAGCAAATCAATCTTGAGAATAATCCATGTACAATGCTGACTTGGCTTACTGGGGGAGGAGATGGTGTCACTTCTCTCAAGCAGCACGACATCCTTGTCGGCAACAGTACCGACACAGTAATGTCTATCAACGTGGCTAGGGGACAGCGTAAAGCCACGCACCATTTTGTATTCATCGACGTTTTGAGAGACTTGCCCGAAGTAGACGAGATCGTATCTGTTGCAGGCATTTTTGAAAACTTTTCGGGCGTCGTAGCTTTGAAACAACCTCAATCGTTTCATTCAGTCCCGTCCTTGTGAAGCTCCAAAATCCGCCAGCGCATATCGCGAATGACATTCATATAGTAGAGGAAAGCGTTGTAGGGAGAAGTATACGGGCTAAAGTAGGCGTGCACATCGCCATCGCGGAAGTACTTGGTACACATATAGTATGCATGGTCAGATGTTTGGAGCTTGCGCCAATCATCAATCAGCTGCTGATCACCGCTATCGATGACAACATCCTCGAGCTCATATAGGTAGCGCATCGCTTCTTGTTGCATGGCGTTACCCAGCCAGGCACTGAGGTCGCGCTCGGTGTCGGCCCAGGTAACAGTGTAGGGCATCGACACGACATCTTTAGCGGGTAGCGTTGCCGCTTCGGTAATTGTCTTAAACCCATACCATTCAGTCGTCGAAATCTTATCTACAAATGTTCGCATGAATTCAAATATTCCCGAGTCATCCCACTGGTGCTCACCAAACGTCTCATAGTCCATGAATAGGTTAATTATCTGCTCATCCTCAACGGGCAGCCAGCTCATGTATTTGTCGACGGTCAGTGGCCACTCGTTCCAGTCACGGTTTGAAAAACGAAACGCAATATCATCGCTAAGGCGATAATTCTTAAGGAGTAGTTTAATATTTTTGGTCTGGGGTGGTCGGTAGACATAGTTAGGGCTACGCCAGCCTAGGATGGGATCCCAACCCTCGGCCAGGACTGCCATGTAGCCTGCTTGGTCTGCCCAGGCACCGATCTCATCGTAGTAGGCAAGTTCGGTATTACGAAACGTAAGCGGTGTTACTCCAAAGAGCTCTTTGACCTTGTCGCGGTGCATCTGGACTTGACGTTCAAATTCTGGACGACTATAGAAAAACGCTAGACTGTGATGATATGTCTCACCGACAACTTCAACGCGCCCCGTTGCAATAAGTCGCTTGAAACTCTCAAGTACCTCGGGTGCCCATGCTTCACATTGCTCGATAAACGTACCTGTAATGCTGAGACTCAGGCGAAAATCAGGATACTTTTCCAAAAGCTCCTGAAGAAGTGTGTTGGTTGGGAGATATGATTTGCTGGCTACTTTTTTGAGGATCGTTTCATTTTGTGCGGAAACATTTGGGTTATTGTGGTCAGCAAAGTAGTCATGGTCATAGCCGGCCTTAAACACACTATAGGGCGCAATACGATATGGCTGATGCACGTGGAGGTAGAGGACGACTGATTTCATGCGATTGCTCCCACTTTTTCGTACTGATCAATAAACCGTGAGGCGGCATCTTGCCATGATTTACCACGGATTTCCTCAAGGGCATTTGCTTTGAGGTGGCTCGTCAGGGCCGATGATGATGCGAGGTTTATGAGGATATCTGCTAACCTATCTTCATCCCAATAATCATATTTAAAGCCGTTGATGATGACTTCGCCAGCACCAGATTGCTTAGTGATAATGGTTGCGCAGTTGTGGGCAGCCGCTTCAAGAGCGGTGATGCCAAAGGGTTCACTGACAGAGCTCATCACAAATACATCAGATACAGCAAAGATATCGCGCCATTGTTTGCCGCGGACAAATCCTGCAAAAAGCACTTTATCAGCGATTCCGAGCTCGGCGCTGAGTTCGATTAGCTCATCGCGCTGTTCGCCGTCGCCACCGATGATGAATACAAAGCGCCCAAGACGGTGTGACGCCTTGGCAGCGGCACGCATAAAATGCGCCAAACCTTTTTGGACTGTCAGGCGGTTCATCACACTAACGACACAGTAGCCTTCATCTTGCATGCGTTTGGCGTAGCGATAGGTCTCGCCGTCAACCTCTTCGGCAAAATCTGTATAATCAATGGTATTATGGACGATCTCGATTTTGTCCTTGGGGATATCATAGCGCTCGGCGATGAGGTCACGCTGTAGTTTGCTAATGGCAATAATCCGATCGGCCATCAAAAGACCCGTCTGCTCGATATCGTGAATAATCGGATTGCCAGATTTACCGCCAGCTCGGTCATACTCTGTGGCGTGAATATGAGCAATTAGAGGTACGTTAATCGCTTGCTTGACGGCCATACCAGCCCGTAATGTCAGCCAGTCATTGGCATGAACAACATCTGGGTGATGTTTTTTGGCATGGGCGACAGCGATTGACAAATAGTCATCCTGAACATGCTGCATTTCTGAGTTTTCGCTATAGTTCGTATCATATACCCATGTGCCGTCACCGAGCTTGGGTAAACGCGGAGCAGTGCTAACGATATTCATAAACTCTGTATCTGGGTGATCGGCAGTGTAGGGCAATACAAAATCAATCGCGACCCCACGTCCTGCAAGTGCACGGGCCATCTGATAACAGACCACACCCATCCCTCCAGCATTGTGAGGTGGTAATTCCCACCCTAGCATTAGTATCCGCATTATATATAGACGCCCACTTTTAGCGTAACCTTTTTATATATCTCCAGTATATGCTCCTTGCTTGATGAGATCAAGCCTAGCGTGTCACTTGGCAGATTTCGCATAAATCCTCATGCTCTTCAGATGATCGCCAGGTACGAAATGCCAGTTTCATAGGGAGAATATCGTTGTAGCCAATAAAGTCTGCGATTCGGCGTATGATATGGCCAATATAGCCGCTGACACACACCCAGTTCCACTCGAGGATTGCCCAGCGCTTGCCAACTGGTATCACGACCGCGGGCTTAAACGGTTTGTAGGCGGGTTGCAAATAGTGATTCTTTTCGCGTCGAATATCATCAGCAACATAGATCGCATTATGCAGTGCAGTCTGGGCGAGGCCGCTATAAGGGGTAAAAGCATTATCGCCAATAACATAGGTCGATGAGTTGACCTGCATATGCTCGTCTACCACCACCTTACCATTTTGGCTCAAAGAAAAATACTGGCTATGGGCAGCAAAAAATGGGTGATTCGCCACGCCTGATGTCCAGACAACTGTTCGCGTCGGCAGCGAGCGCCCACTTACAAAGACTTCATCATCATCTTGCCATTCAACCTTTTCATTTGTCAGGACTTCCACGCCGCATTGTTTGAGACGCTCCTCGATCTTTCGACTAGCAAATTCACTCATGCGTGGCAGTACGCGGGGAGCTGCCTCTACAAGCTTTATTCGAATGCGTGTATGACGTATCTTGTGTGCTCGAGCAATATGATTAATATAATTTGCAAGTGATGCCGCCAGTTCCGTACCAGTCGGACCCGCTCCCACGACGACGTACTGTTTATCGAGTTTACGCTCAGATGTCAGCTCGTCATGGAGATGCTTGCGAAATCGTACCACCTCGTCATGAGACTTGATACCAAAGCTATAGCTATCGAGGCCTTTGATCCCAAAATAACTGGTGATAACACCCAGTGCAAATACGACCCGATCATAGCTATAATGCTTTTTCTTGCCGGTAATAATACGCCGCCTTGGATCATATCCCGTGATCGTATCTTGAATGACAGTCACGCGCGTACCAGCAAAAATTTCTTCGAGCGATACGAATGACTGCTTGCGAGCACCACCCGTTGCAACAGCATAGAGAGAGGGGTAATAAACAAAATGATCTTTGTCAGAGATCAGTGTTACAGAATTGCTACGATCTTTGGCGAGCTGCAGGGCTGTTTTGATGCCGCCAAAACCACCACCGACTACTATCAATCGCATGTAGATACCTCTTTATACTTGTTATGTCTATGCTAGCATAAATTGTTCGAGCCATGCTATAGTGAAACTACGATGAAGAAACAGCACTGGGGGGTGGCATTTATCTTATTTGTGGTTTTGGGCGGGCTTTTTGCATCGCTCATGATGTTTGTCAAAGACCCAGTTGTTTTGCAGCCCAGTGGTGATGTTGCGGTTGCTCAGCGCAACCTTATGTATCTCGCTCTTATTATTATGTCTATCGTCGTCGTGCCAGTTTTTGGACTATTGTTTTTTATAGCCTGGAAGTATCGAGCAACTAATCGATCGGCGACATATACCCCAAAATGGGACAACCACCGTGGGCTCGAGACAATATGGTGGGGTATTCCGATCATTGTTGTCGTTGTTTTGTCTGTCGTGGCCTGGCAAACATCACATTCACTTGACCCGTTTCGTGCGCTTGATAGCGACGTAAAGCCAGTCAGGGTACAGGTCATTGCTTTGCAGTGGAAGTGGTTATTTATTTATCCTGATCAACAGGTTGCATCAGTCAACGAACTTATGATCCCAGAAAAAACCCCCATTAATTTTTCGATTGCCTCAGACGCTCCCATGAATTCATTTTGGATACCAGAACTAGGCGGTCAGATTTATGCGATGAGTGGCATGAACACTAAACTACACCTCATTGCTGACCGCACGGGAGAGTTTAAAGGTGTCTCATCAAATATTAGTGGTGAAGGCTTTGCAGATATGAAATTTACCGTACGTTCTGTCAGTAGTGGAGACTTTAGTCGCTGGTATCGTACACTTTCGGGTGTCGAAAAGCATGCTGATCATCTTGATATGGCGACATATGAACAACTTGCAAAACCATCAATTATCCCTGTTGCTCAGTATTATCATCTTCATGACCCAACGCTCTATCAACAGGTCATCGACAAATACAAGATGTCTCACAGTATGTCTCATGGCGATGAGTCTATGAATGAGCATCACGATAACGGAGGTACGCACTAATGTTTGGACGAATGTCCTGGGACGCACTGCCGCATGACCCTATTGTGCTAGGCGGCGCACTATCAATCATTGGTGGCTTGCTCGCTGTTGTTGCGTTGCTTACTTACTTCAAAAAATGGACTTGGCTATACAAAAATTATCTGACCAGTCTCGATGCTAAAAAGATCGGTATCATGTATATCGTTGTGGCAGTTATTATGCTACTTCGCGGAGCCGGAGATGCACTGATGATGCGCGCGCAGCAAGCGGTAGCAGCGGGCAACCCAGGATTTTTGAGTCCTGATCATTTCCAGCAGGTCTTTACGGCCCATGGTACGATTATGATTTTCTTTGTGGCGATGGGTCTGATGTTTGGACTCATCAACCTCGTTCTCCCTCTGATGTTAGGTACACGAGATGTCGCATTTCCATTTCTCAACTCTGTTAGCTTTTGGTTATTTTTTGCCGGTATGGCGCTTGTCAATATGTCATTGCTCTACGGTGAATTTGCCGCCGCTGGCTGGCTTAACTATCCGCCTCTAAGCGAGCTCCAGTATAGCCCAGGAGTTGGTGTTGATTATTGGATATGGGCATTGCAGTTGTCAGGAATTGGTACAACACTATCGGCAGTAAATTTCATTACCACAATCCTTAAGAAGCGTGCCCCAGGTATGACAATGATGAAGATGCCGATGTTTGCCTGGAGTGTACTTGGCGCCATGATACTTGTGATGTTTGCTTTCCCAATTCTTACCGCAACGCTTGGAATGCTTGGGCTTGATCGCCTCATGGGTATGCACTTTTTTACCTCAGATCTTGGCGGCAACCCAATGATGTATATCAACCTTATATGGGCGTGGGGGCACCCAGAGGTATATATTGTGATACTGCCGGCGTTTGGTATGTTCTCTGAAATTGTCGCGACTTTTGCTCGCAAGCGACTATTTGGCTATACCAGCATGGTGTGGGCGCTTATGGCAATTGCATTCTTTAGTTATATTGTCTGGGCGCACCATTTCTTTACGATGGGTGCCGGTGGCGACGTGAACGCATTCTTTGGTATTGCGACGATGGTGATTGCTATTCCGACAGGAGTGAAGCTGTTTAACTGGATATTTACGATGTATCGAGGGCGGATACGCTTTACGAGCCCGATGTGGTGGTTTATGGGGTTCGTGGTGACATTTACCATTGGCGGTATGACAGGGGTTCTCCATGCACTACCAGCAGTCGATTTTCAGTTGCACAACAGTCTGTTTCTCGTAGCTCATTTTCACAATATGTTGATAGGTGGCGTCGTCTTTGGTTACTTTGCCGGGCTAAGTTATTGGTTCCCGAAGATTTTTGGTTTCAAACTGCATGAGGGTCTCGGTAAGGCGGCCGCACTGTCATGGATCCTCGGTTTTGTCGTCGCCTTTACCCCGCTGTATGCCCTCGGGCTCATGGGCGTGACTCGTCGGCTTGATCACTATGATGCAAATCCAGGCTGGCAGGCGCTGTTTATTGTGGCGGCAATCGGCTTTTGTATTATTCTACTAGGCGTTGTGTTGCAGTTGGCACAGCTAGCCTATAGCATATGGAAACGCCACGAACTTCGTGTCGGCAATGACCCATGGGGTGGACGTACGCTTGAATGGTCGGTACCGTCTCCGGCACCGAGCTATAATTTTACGGCAATCCCGACCGTAACTCATCGTGACCAGTTCTGGGAAGACAAACAGAGTAAAGAAAAGTCTACACCCGTGTATGAAGATTTTTACGAGCCAAAACACACCGGCGCAGGTATCGTTATCGCTGGCATCGCTATGATTGCGAGTTTCGGACTCATCTGGCATATTTGGTGGCTTGCTGGCTTGATGACACTCGCACTTATTGGTGTTATTGTGTGGCAGGCAACACGAGAAGACAGGCAAGAACTGATGACGGCTGATCACGTGCGGACATTGGCGGGAGGGCAATCATGAAGATGACTTTACACGAAAAACGTCACGATATTGATACGGTTTCACTTGGTTTCTGGATATACCTTATGACCGACTGTTTATTGTTTGCTAGTCTATTTGCGACTTATGCAGTGCTTCATGGCAATACCGCTGGTGGTGCATCGAGCCGTGAGTTGTTTGATATGGGATTTGTCCTGACGGAGACTATCTTGCTTCTTACGAGTAGCATGACGAGCGGGCTTGCACTCCTTGAAGCGCGTAAGAAAAATCTTCGCGGGGCATTGGCATACCTGAGCGTCACGATTGCGCTTGGCATAGGGTTTCTTGCGATGGAGCTACACGAATTCAGCACTCTAGCAGCCGAAGGCCACGGCTGGTGGACGAGTGCATTCCTCTCGGGATTCTTTACGCTTGTCGGTACGCATGGGCTGCATATTACTGCAGGGCTTATCTGGGCGGCTGCTCTTGTATGGCTATTGGCACAGAAAGGCCTGACCCATACCCAGATCAAGCGTTTGACGTTGTTTACACTTTTTTGGCATTTCCTTGATGTCATCTGGATATTTATCTTTACATTTGTCTATGCACTGGGGGTAGTAGGATGAACCACTGGCTGAGCAAACATCCGCGAATGTTTTATGTTGTTGGCTACATTGTGTCACTTGCTCTGACGATCAATACATTCATAATTGTGACGCAACCTGGTGTCGAACATACAACGTATCTGGCGGTGCTACTAGCTCTGCTGGCGGTACTGCAAGTCGTGGCGCAGTTGCTGTTTTTCTTGCATCTGGGGCGTGAAGATAAGCCACGCTGGAACTCAATGGCGTTTTGGACAATGGTGATGGTGGTGCTCTTTATTGTTGTCGGCTCTATCTGGGTCATGAAAAATCTTGACTACAATATGATCGATCATGACGCTGTAAAGACTATGATCGACGACGAAGGTATCCATCACTAGTGAATGTACGTCAGGCTATTAGTCGGTATTATCGTCTTGCTAAGCCAGGGATTGTCTATGGCAATGCCATAGCATTTATCGCGGGATATTTTGTCTATACCGAGACATTTGCCATTGATTGGTTAAGCTTTGCCATGTCACTACTCGGTATCTGTCTCGTGATGGCATCAAGCTGCGTAGCGAACAACATGTACGATCAAGATATGGATAGTATGATGGCGCGTACAAAAAATCGCGCGTTGGTCGTGCAGACTATTTCAATGCGTAGTGCGGCTATCTATAGTGCCGTCTTGCTCGTTCTCGGCGTAATGCTTTTATATGTGTATGGTGGGTTACTATCGGCTATTCTCGTCGTTGTTGGCTGGATTGCCTATGCTATCGTCTACACACGCGCAAAGCGTGTCACGCGCCATGCGACGCTTATTGGTACTATTCCGGGCGCACTTCCGCCCGTTATCGGCTACGTAGCCGCTGGCGGTTATATTGATATGGTGGCCGGGCTATTATTTGTCGCGATGATGGCATGGCAGATGCCGCATTTCTATGCCATCGCGTTGTTCCGCAAAAAGGATTATCAACAGGCGAAAATTCCCGTTACACCTATCGTTATGGGTGATCACCGTACCAAGTTAGAAATGCAGTGGTATGCGGGACTTTTCATTGTTGCCTCACTGCTGTTGGGGTATTGGATAGGGCTTCTTTACCTGTTTATTACGGCAATTATGTGCATATGGATCATACGCCAACTTACCGTTTCATCCACTGACATCACAAAATGGGCACGGACACAGTTCAAGACTTCGCTTATTGTACTGCTTATCTGGTCAGTGTCTTTAGTAATCGGGTCGGTGCTCTAACCGTACGGGCTTTACGGCGGTCTCTGTTGCTGTCACGGCCGAGTTCCATCAGAGTACTTAGTAATTCATCCCGATCCATATGATCACACGATATGTTATTGTGCCGTGCAATCACAAATCCTTGTATGACGTGCTTGAGGTGCATGGCATCTTTGCGTTTAAGTAGGCGTATCGTAAAGTGATCGTTTGAGCTAAGGACGCGTGTAGCGATAGTTAGTGAGCCAAAAAATGGCCCGACAAATGACGAGACGTTCAGGATGTCTTCTATTCGAATACTCATAACATCTGAGCGCAAAAAGTCGCGTGTTGTTACCGTCAGCTTTGTTCGATCAAGAGCGATTGTATCCGGAAAAGGATCAAGAGGAAATACTGTCTTTGCTTTAGCAATTATCTCGTTAGAGCGCTCAATAAAATCGCTAATATCAGCCATAGTCCGAGGATGCTGCATTGTATCATGTCGACGTGCAAGGTATGTTTGTATAAATGATGGCACGGGTTGCGGAAGAGTCATCTCTGGGCCAAATGAAGTACGTGTAATAACAAGAGCGTTTGTCGCAATCCGGCCGATATGCACATAATAATCCTTCAGGCGAGAAAAACGAGACGATCTATCATTGAACTCCGATGACATTACATTTGTTGCCGTCTGGTTCTTCATGGTACACCTCCTCGTGATGTACTTTCATTATAGCAGAAAATTCACTATGATGCATATTTGTATGTAGTAATATAGTCTACGTATATACAGGGGTAAATGCGTGAAATGTTTCATGATTAGGTTGTATCGTGCTTGACAACGTAAAAAGTGAATGTTAGTAAAATTTGAGATGATGATGTGAAATACTGCAAACATTTCACAACTACCGCATAGATTGCTATACTTATCACGTACATTTCATAGGGGCATAGTACAACGGTTAGTATAAGGGTCTCCAAAACCCTAGATCGTGGTTCGATTCCACGTGCCCCTGCCAAATTAATATAACCAGCCTCGTGTTGGTTATATTAATTTGTCGCACGAAGTGCGGTGTAATCGAGTCAGGTTCATATCCTGTCAAATCTTTGTTTCTACAGGATGTATCTGATGGCACTAATTTCTAATAGATTTGCTTTATAAATTTTTAATTGTATAATATTATCAATGGTACACCCGATATGAAAAATCAATCTATTGCCGCTATTACAAATAACAAACCGAATGAGGATCAGTTTGGATTTGCAATGCTAAGGCCGGACGGGATAAGACAGAGCCTTGATACGATAGTCATAGAACGCATGGAAAGTGATGGCCTTCATATAGCTAAACGAAAACTATTTATCATGGGCGAGGTGGAAGTTAATAGTATATATGGACATCTTAAAGAAGAAAACTTCTATCATGACTTGCAGAAATCTCTGATAGGGCAGAGAGCATTATCGATGCTGGTCTATGGTGATTCACAGGTTACATCACGACTAATCAACTTAAAAGGATCGGTACTCGATACTTGTGGTAGCATTCGGGGTGATTACTCATTGGCCCATTTTCTTGCAGGAGATTTGAAGGAGGCATATTTACAAAAGAAACTCAAGATTAATGATATAACCGACAATGAATTTCGTCAGAGATTGCAACGTGAAGATCGTTTACATACAGATGATAATATTGAGTCTGCGCGACAATCGATACGGGCTATATTTACCCAATTCGAATTAGACGAAGCAGCTCGTCGCTACCCGCAGTTAAAAGATTTCTTATCGTAGTACTAGTCTAAACTCTGACACTCGACAATATAGTCGCATACTTTGCGTAAGCCTTCGGCATATGACATGACGATGGAATATTCATCTTCATATGACCACACAGGGAGTTTTATAAGGGTATTATAAAACTTTGTAGCACTAGGAAAAGGTGCTTGATGAGGTAATGGCTCACTGTATAGTCTTGGCAGCACGTCATTTGGAGTCGTGAACAATGGAAGATCATTTAATAAGCCTGTTGAGCCAGGAATATCGAATTCACATAGACCTTCAGCATGCAATGCATCAACAAACTGCTCTCTAGTTATGCCGAATGCGTTTTCGGATCTAAACTGGAAACAATAAGCATACCAGCTTGGGGCAATAGAGTCGTTCGTGTCTGCGGGTAAAAGAAAATCATAACTACTAATAACTTCCGTAAAAATATCCGCATACTGTGCTTTAGTATCTAAGAAATCATCCAGCTGGCTGAACTGTTGATTCGCAATAGCAATAGCGATCGGGTGTGCTCGTAATTTTAAGCCGAATCCAGTTAGGTAATAATCATACATTGGATCTGTTTTTTCTATTTGACGCTGAGGACGCTTATTATAATGTCCGTGCAACAACGCACGATTAAAAATATCCTTATTATCCGTAAGCAGGATACCACCTTCGCCGCCAGTGATAATCTTCTGGCCTTGGAGACTCCACGCGGCAACATCTCCAAAGCTACCCACTTTTTTATTATTAATACGCGCACCATGAGCATGTGAACAATCTTCTAAAAGATATAGCTCTTCATCTTTACAGTACTTGGCAATAGCTTCGATATCTCTAACAGGCATACCCCACATATGCGTCACGATAACAGCTTTCGTGGCGGGTGATCTATGCTTAATTATTTCATTGAGCGAAATATTACCATTGGTATCGGTATCGCAAAAAACAGGCACACACCCTATATTCATCATAGGACTTACTGTCGCATGAAATGTATATACGGGACAAAGCACCTCGTCACCGGCACGAAGTCCTATAGATTCGTACATAGCCAAAATCGATGATGTGCCTGAATTAGATAAAAGTCCGTATGAACGGTCATGGTAATTTGCAAATTTCTCTTCAAATTCTCCAAAAATACCAGAATTATCATATATCGAGATCGTGTCATGAAGTTGATCTAATACGACTTTTTCGGTTTCTTTTGTAATCCTAGGCCACTGAAATCGAGCCGCATCAGAATTTGTAACTGGTTGACCGCCGTGAATTGCTAATAGATCACTCATTTCCTTCTCCAGTGTAATTTGTTAGTGAGTGATATATATCATGTGGATTCTGTGATACATGAAGCTCTGCTGATTTATAAGCGGCCTCAACGAGTGCTGCTTGCTGAAGGTATCGGGATTCAACGTCGCCATTATGGTCGCCATTTCGTATGTTAGCAGCAAACTCATCAAGTTGATCCACTAGAGCTGATGGCCAAGATCCAGTTCGCGTTAAACATTCAATTTCATTGCCATCGACGTCTCTTCGAACAATTTGTCCTCTTCGAACCGCTACGCTGCCTTTTGTTCCGTAAGCAACCAATAATTCTTCCTTATCCGGATATACTCGCGAAACGATTAAACTTCCCAATATTCTTTCTTGATCGGTGCCGGTGTCATTATAGGAGAAATCTAGAAAAGCAGTGTCCTCGACATCATACACTTGATTATCGCGATTCCCCGTAGATAATTTACACACCACAGCATCAGGTAAACCAAAATACCAAATAATAAGATCAATATAATGATATCCTAGATCTATTAGGGCTCCACCGCCAGCGAAAAGACGACTAGCACGCCATCCTTCGTCTAGACGGGCAATATTCATAGTATAACGAGCTTCGACAGAGTGTAATTTACCGATACGGCGAACCAATTGTCTGAAACTTCTAAATATTGGATTAAATCTACGTTGTAATGTTACCTGAAGGGTAATATTATGCTTTTTTACCAAATCTTGTATCTCTTTTGCGTCATCAATAGAAGTGGCAAATGGCTTTTCTTTAATAATATGTATTTTCTTTTCTGCTAATGTGCGAATGATTGCAATATAGCCATTATGAGGTACTGCTACCAAGGCTGCATCCGGCTTATTGTCAAGGTTCGATAAAAGATCGCTCAAATTTGATGCAAACGGTACATTTTCAGCTGCCCCAATTTGCTGCGCCAACTCTGCATTAATATCAACAACCCCGACAAGCCTAAACTCTTCGCTTTCCAAGATTGCAGGAATATGATCATCAACGCTTTGATGGCCTAAGCCGATTACAATGATGTCGAGAGGGTCATCACGTCGTTGATTGATTTTAGAGCCAATAATTCTTTCTGTAGTTTTTTGCATGGTAGTATAGTATCATAACGGATAGTAAATGTTTGACAAGGAGATCATAGTCAGCATGTCAGATTCAAACCAAACACCGGATCTCGAGCTTGAATTTACCTTTCTTGCATCGGCAATTCCCGATGAAATTACTAATGCGACACCCAAGAGATTGATCGACATTTATATACCAGATACTGACTCAGTGCATCCACGTTTACGATTGCGTCAAAAAGGTGAATCTTTTGAGTTAACCAAAAAGGTTCCGGTAGCTGAAGGGGATGCATCAACGCAATACGAGACAACGATCAAACTTGATAATGACGAATTTGATGCATTAAGAGCGGTTAGTAAAAAATCGGTTGTTAAAGATCGCTATGAGGTTGTCATAAATGGATATCCTGCTGAAGTTGATGTATTTCTAGAAGATTTAAAGGGCTTGATTCTGATTGATTTTGAGTTTTCAAATGAAGATGAAAGGTCAAAATTTACTGCACCAGCAATATGCTTAGCCGACGTGACACAAGAAGACTTTATTGCAGGTGGTCAACTGGCTGGAAAGAGTTACGCCGATATTGAACATTTTTTGAAAGAGTTTAACTATAGGCCACTTTAAAGAATGACGAAAATGCCTCTAACAAAGCACGATGAGTCATTAGTACAGGCAACGACTGATCTCATTAAGAAAAAATTTATAAAAAATCAACATCATGTTGCATGCATACTTGAAACCGAAAAGGGTATTTACGCCTCACTTCATTTAGATACGTATGGATTTGATATCTGCGCAGAGCCGATCGCGATATCAAATGCTCTTGCTGATGGTGCCGCTGATTTTCGTACCCTTGTTGCAGTCTACTGGAATGGCGATAAAGCTATTGAGCCAGTTGTGGTCAGTCCATGTGGTGATTGTCGACAAACTCTCTTGCAGTATACTCCGGGGATAAAAGTAGTGCTTCTTGATAACTCAACTAACGCGTTAACGGCCGAGTATATTGAGGATCTTCTTCCTTATGCTTATAAAAAATTATAAAAGTCGCGAGCCATTTCAGTACCTTCTCTGCCAGAATCACCATATTTTTGCTACAATAGCATACATATGAAATCACTTAGCCCGAGTAAGCCACTGATTATCATGGTAGTGGGAGTGCCTGGCGCAGGGAAAAGTTTTTTTGCGCGGCAATTTGCCAAGGTGTTTAATGCTCCGCTTGTGAGTTTTGACGAGGTGCGGCACATTCTTTTCAATGATCCAGAGTTTTCAAAAGATGAAGAAACGATCACTGCTAAAGTCATGCGGACGCAGATCACGCAGCTGATCAAGACTGAGTCGACATTTATCGTCGATGGGGGAGTGAATACTCGCATGGCTCGCCATGCCCTTGAGCGACTGGGCAAAGAGCATGATTATGGATTTTTGACGGTCTGGGTGCAGACTGATAACGATACTGCCGAATACCGCTCGACAAACCGTAGCAAACGACGAGCGGGAGATCTCTACAATACATCGATGAGTGAAGAAGTCTATGCTCGTCATGCTCAGCGCATTAACCCTCCCGACGCTCGTGAGCTCCATGTTGTTATCAGTGGCAAACATACCTTTGCAGCCCAAGCAAAGACCGTACTGCGTAAACTCGTAGCACCACGGCAGCCAGAGCATGTTGCGGCGCCAACACCTCGATCAACCGCAGCTTCAGGCCGCAGTACAAGGCCCAGCCGAGGTACTGTTAGTTCGTGAGCGAACTGGTTGACCCTGAATTTGGCCCTATTGCTATCCGACGTGTTGCAAATGCTCGATATGTTCGTCTTCGCATGACGCCACGCGGCACACTTGCCGCTACGTTGCCGCGACTTGCGCCAGTGTCTATGGTAAAAAAACTACTTGAATCTTCACGCGACGATCTACGCAAAGCATTAGCCGAGAGTGCGTTATCGCGACCACCTATCTATCAAGATGAAACCCGCATTGGTTCATCGCACCGCATCAGGATGGTGCCTGGGTCGCGAGCGTCGGCGCGGCTACATGGGCAAGAGATCATTTGGACAGTTCCACCAGGGAGTAATCCCGAGAGTATGGCGCATCAAGATATTATTCGTGCTGCTGTACGCAAAGCTCTCGATCGTGAAGCAAAGGCATATTTACCGCGCCGTCTACGCTATCTCGCTGATCAGCACGAGTTTGATTACAGCAGTGTCCGCTATAGTAATGCAAAAGGGCGATGGGGGAGTTGCAGTAGTCATGGCGTAATCAGTCTAAATGTCGCCCTTATGAATCTTCCTATGGAGTTGGTCGATTACGTCCTCATACATGAGTTGTCGCACACGCGCCATCTCAACCATTCACCACAATTTTGGGCTACAGTTGAGCATTGCTATACAGACTACAAATCCGCCCGCAAACAACTTAAGTCGTACAGTCCCTATCTGTAATTAACCACACCTATTGCATTTACTATTTACCCAGTAATAGATTTTATCGAGAACGTGTCGTTATACATTTTAAAAAATGTATCTCAATAATCTCACTACTGGGTTTACTATTTACTATTTACCAACTACCATATAGGGAGTATGGGTGGTAAATCATCGGCAGGAAACGATAAATACTCGTTATTGGTAGCGGCAACGATTCGTCGTGTCGCGGCATTTTTGGCATTGTTCATCACCCTCTACGCCATAGCAGCTGATTTCGGCTGGGTCATGGTATCGCCGCTGTATAGTACGTATAATTCGTTGTTTATCTCAAGCCTTACTATCGCCATCGCCATCTGGATTTATTATCATCGCAAATCTACGAGCAATCGCTCGATGCAGCTAGCTCTGATACCGTTTCATGCACTCGGTATTGCTATGCCAATGTTTATTACCGGCTATATGAGTCCACTCACTGTGCTGTGGTCGATCTTGATTGCATTATCATACATTCTCATATCGCGGATTATGATGATCTACAGCATTTTAATGCTTGTCTCCGTCATGATAATGAGTCTTGCCACGTCGCCAAACCTCACATGGGCAATGATCGCATCGCATCTAGTATTTACCCTCATTATTATTGTCATGAGCTGGTTTATCGGGTCGCTACAGACAATTAACAATGCAGAGCATATCGATTTCGTCCGGGAAAAAGCCGAGCGTTCCTCGCAACAAAATCAACTGATGACACTTATCAACAGTGTCAATGAAGCCATTATCAGTATTAATGCACGAGGTACTATTCAACTCTACAACGCGGCAACGCTTAATCTTCTCGATACCAACGAAAGCCTTACTGGTAAACGTATCGATACTGTTCTTGCGACGTATGACGAGGCGGGCGAGCCTGTTAAGTTATTTGCTCAGCTGCGTACAGGCACTCCCAGTGTGACCCGTGAAGATCTTAAACACCGATTTAATGATGGAGAATCAATCAGCCTCGCGATCAGTAGTTCTCGAATTCGTGGCGACGACAATAGTATCGAGGGCTATATCTTAGTAATCCGTGACATCACAAAGGCAAAAAACTTTGATGAAGAACGTGATGAGTTTATCTCGGTGGTATCTCATGAGCTCCGAACCCCTGTCACTATCACTGAAGGCACAATCTCAAACTCTATGATGTTGATCGAAAAGGGCGCTACACCGACGGTTGTCGCGCAGTCACTCAAAGCAGCCCACGAGCAAACACTATACCTTGCACGCATGATAAATGACCTCAGTACACTATCTCGTGCCGAGCGTGGAGTGGGCGCCGAGAAGGAAATGATCGATGTGGCCGCCCTCATGCATCAGCTCTATGGTGAGTACGCAAAAAAAGCCACCGAGAAGAAACTAGCGCTCAACATTGATCTTTCACCGACACTTGGATCGGTTGAGGCAAGCCGCCTCTACCTCGAGGAGATCTTGCAAAATTTCCTTACAAATGCGATCAAATACACACCAAAAGGCTCTATCACGCTGTCTGCTCGGCGTCATAAGGACGATATTACGTTCTCGGTCACCGATACGGGCATTGGCATCAGCAAACACGAACAAAAGAAAATATTTGATAAATTCTATCGGGCCGAAGACTACCGCACCCGCGAGACGAGTGGCACTGGCCTAGGCCTCTATGTTGTCAGTAAGCTTGCGAGCAAGCTCGGCATTACGATGCATGTCGTGAGTAAGCTCAATCACGGCTCCACATTTTCATTTAGCCTGCCATCAGCATCTATTGACAAACCAGCACGCAAACAGTAGTATTGACTTGACGGGACTGCTAAGAGCAGTCTTTTTTAGTGGAAGTAAAAGGAGACATACGTGGCAGACAAAAAAACATCGAGGTCAGCTCGAAGTGCCAAGACAACCAAAGCGACAAAGCCACGAGCTACGTCCAAAAAATCAGCTGTTACGTCTGTTGCGGCTACTACTGCCAAACCACGTACCAAGCGGTTTGACCCACGACGCTTTCGGATCCCACGTCTGCGACGCACGAAGCGACCAGACGAAAAGGTCGGGTATTTCACTGGTGCATGGCGTGAACTTCGTCAGGTACGCTGGCCAAATCGTCCCGCAACCTGGAGCCTAACGCTCGCTGTTATCTTGTTCTCGCTGTTTTTTGCCGTCATGATCCTTGGCCTCGACTACGTATTTAATGAACTATTCAGAAAGGTACTGCTCTAACATGTCAAAACAACGCTATGATTCAACCCGTGCATGGTACGCCATTCACACATACAGCGGCTACGAAGAAAAGGTTGCTGAGAGTATTCAGCAACGTGTCGAATCTGTCGACATGGCCGACAAGATTTTCGGCGTGCTTGTTCCAAAAGAAAAGCAGATCGAGATCAAAAACGGCAAGCGCAAGATCGTCGAGAAAAAGATTTTCCAGGGTTATGTACTTGTCGAAATGAAGATGACCGAAGATGCATGGTTTATCGTCCGTAACACCCCAGGTGTTACTGGCTTTGTCGGTACGGGCACAGATCCAACGCCAGTCAGTGACGCCGAGATCAGCAAGATCAAAAAGCGTATGGGCGTTGAGGATCCAAAACATCACATCGACTACCAGATCGGTGAAGTAGTAAACATCACCGACGGGCCGTTCAAAGGTTTCGACGGTGCTATCAACGAGATCGACACCCAAAAAGGCAAGATCAAAGTTTTGGTCAGTATGTTTGGTCGCGAGACTCCTGTCGAACTCGATGCCCTCCAGGTCAAAAAAGTCTAGAATTATCTCTGTTATTTTTCCCTGAATACCGATATACTTATAGTTAACATGAGTAGTATGGGCTTTTCACAACGTCTATCTATGGGCAAGTTTATTGTCGTAGTGGGGGTATTTTGTTTGACCTCAGCACTTGGGACTGTCGTTGTATCGGGGCTAGTTTCATCAATTGACCGATATGTGCACCGGCCACCATTTATGACACTCGATACAAAGCCAGGCAATTTGTCGTTGCAATACCGCCGTGAATACGCACTATCGACGCGTGATTATGGGTATGGCATTATCTCGTACACGATCAGCAAATCATCACTTGTACGCCAACAGGCCAAATCTCGCGGCGAAGCACCGGGTGATTTTTATCTACAAATCAGCACCGACAAATCTCCTCAGGATTTTGATGAGGCCACAAAGACATTTTCTCCAGCCACCCGCGAGAAATGGTATGCCAAGGAAGCTAAATTGTTTGATACCATCGTCGACTCATTATCGACATCAGGCTCGACCATTGAGCCACGCAAGTATACGCAAACTATTGACGGGCACGAGGCGTATATCCTCGAATACAAAAATACTCCCACCACTAGTATGCCAAGTAGCCTTTCTCGAACTGTTATGATTTGGGATGCGCCATACGCCTATAAACTTCAATTCTCAATATTTTACGATGCAAACTCAGCTTCATTACAACAAATAGATGAAGTCATGCAGTCAATACGTATCAGGGGCAGCAATGGATAAAGATCGTAGCAGTACTACCATCATGCAGCTTGCCCAGCACCAAAAGCGTCGGCTCGCGATGATCAATAGCTTTTTTATCGCGCTACTTTTAGCCTCACCAGTAATCGTCTATCTCACGACGCCATTTCGTGACTCACCGTTTGACTGGAATCTCGATACTATCCAGAACTCGCTCCAAGAAGGCTATTTTTGGCTTTTTCCAGGAGATGCCTTAACGCAACTCAGCATGCGCCTGACGGGCAGTGAGGATCATCCGATTGCTGTCATTATCATCATACTAATCCTCGTGCTTATTGCGGCTATCTGCTTTGGGCTTATCGTTTACATTGCTATGGCGATACTCGGCAAGGGCAGGGGTAAATTTGCCACCGATAGTACTATCGTGCCAGTACGCTTTCTGCCTATCGCCCATGAGCTCGTAGCCTCAAAGGTCACGTACGACACGCGCGATTATGCTGTCGCGCGCTATGGTGACAGTATCGTTATCCAAACAAGCATCGAGAAGAACCTGCCAGAGGTATTTATCGATTCCCGGGCGTATTCACTTGATCGCACTATCGGTCAGCGCGTCGCTCTTAGCAAAGAACAAGAAGTTGTACTCGACGGCACAAGCTTTGAGCATGCTGTTATTTATTCTGGTATCGGCCAGACAAAGAACGCTTATTTCTTTGACGCGGCGCTCGTATCGGTGATTGTAAAGCAACTTTCATTTGCCGATATCAGCGTCTCGGCAGGTATGCTAACCGTATTCATCCCTGCAGACAAGTTACTGAGTACCACGTCAGATATTCGAGCTATCATTGCTTCTGTCACGACGCTTATCGATCAAATGCAGCGCAGTGCAAAACGGGAAGATATCCGGGGCGGAACCCTCAAAAAGGCCACGCCAGCGCCCCTCATCGTTTTGCCACATATGCCTCCAATTACAAAAACACTCTACTATGCACTGTGGGCGGTGCCAGTACTCTTTTACACGATCGTCATGTATGTTTTTCATGATTCGGTAAGTATCGGTATGCCGATGTTTGTTGCGTGGCTGGTGGTCTGTGCATTCTTGCTATCATCGTGGAGCAAGCGACGCACCGCAGCAGGAAAGGTACGTTCATGAATATCATTATCTTCATAGCCTTCATACTTCTTCAACTCGTACTGTATGTTATCGGCTATAACTACCTGCGTCGGCTCAAGAACAACGTCCAAGAAGCCTGGTCAAATACCTTTACCGCACTCCAAAAGCGCCACGCAGTGTTGCCGCAACTTGTTGTCAGCCTAGGCGGAGCACAAGACTTCGAGACGCTTATCCAGGCATCTGCTACCGCTGCTCGCTCGGGTATTATCACCGATACCGCTACCAGCGAACAGCAAATCCAAAAAGATATATTCGCCCTCAAAGAGGCGTATCCGACCGTCACTACGATGGACAATACCAAACAGCTTATGGACTCACTTCGTACAATTGAAGACGACATCCAGGGGTATCGGCTCATCTACAACCGCGCTGTGGCTGATTATCGTCGTGCATGCGATACGTTTCCACTAAACCTCGTGGCGTATTCACTCTTGTCATCACGCCCAGACTTCTTTGAGCTCGCACCTTCTGACAACCATGCGTTAGAATCCGCTACCTCATCTGCCTCGTAGGGCAGTACAGGTAAAATATTGTAATTATACTGTATTTGTGCTATAATATATTTGTTCTGCAATACCCATCGATTTGATTGGAGTAAGTGTGGTCAAGCAACCATGCATCGGCCTATTCGGCACCTGCGGCGGTAGTCGCTGGCGTGATGCGTTCATCGAACGCTACACGGCACTGGGCATCGAGTTCTTCAACCCCCAAGTTGACGACTGGAAGCCCGAAGACGCCGAGATCGAGGCCGAGCACCTTGCCGAGGACGCCATTGTGCTCTTTCCCATCACGGGAGAGACCTATGGCACGGGTTCGCTTGCCGAGACGGGCTTTTCCGCTCTGCAAGCCATCAAGCTCAATGCTCATCGTGACTTCGTGGTCATGATCGAGCGCGAGCTCAATCCCGCGCTGCAAGACGAAGTCGCCCGCAAGGAGTCCATCCGCGCACGCGCTCTTGTGGCCAAGCACCTGCAGAAACTCGACATGGCAAATGTCTACATCGTCGAGAGCCTCGAGGACATGCTCGAGCTCAGTCTCGCCCTGCACGACATCGCCACAACGCGGCTCGCCATTGAGCGTTTCCGCATCACCGCCGCATAGGCTCGCTGACCGAGTACGGTTGCCCGCGCTGAAATATGCGCGGGCGCTTGATTTTATGCTGTAAGTCTACTTAGGCAGTAAAGCGAGCCAGGCGACCACGTGCGACGCGTGTCAGTGCCAGTGCCACAACCGTAACGGCAAGTCCGCTTGCGCAGGCATGTGTGAGTGTCATCGGTGACATGAATACCAATACAGTACCCGATACGATAGTACCTGCTAGTAGAGCATGTGCTGCTTGTATTGTCTTAGTCGATGGAGTAATTGCTGCCCAGCCTGAAGCTATGACAGTCGCCAGTGCGATGATGATGTGTGTAATTAAAATCATACATACAGTATAGCATTTATGGTTAACTTTACACTTTTGTCTTGTATATCCTGGAGCGGGTATAATTGTATTAATAACATATTTATGGTATAATAAAATAAGGTATACCAATACCAAATTACTCCTAGTGAAAGAGGTGGGTAATGTCACTGCTCCCGGCAATGCCAGAGCGTACGATTCTCGGCCCCGATGGGCGAGAGTACGAGATGCACCGGACGACTGTCCAGTTGCTCGATCCTTCGAACATCCAGATCGGCTACTCCGTGTATCGGGATGGCAGTATCGTGCGTCGTATCAGTGGAGAGATGTGCTTTTACATCGGTGCATCACCGCTCTACTTCACTGGTGATTTGCTCGGCCATGCCGCGCACTGGATGATCTGCGATCTTCCATCGATGACGGTCATCATGATCTGTGTCGATGCGAAGAACAGCGTCGCCGGTGCCACGACTGTCGAGTTGCGACACACCAGGAGGGGTTGGTCATTCTTCTGATCGACCATCAGGCTACAATGCCTCGCCGACCGAGTACGGTTGCCCGCGCTGAAATATGCGCGGGCGTTTTGCTAGTTGGCTTTTTTCGGCGTGCCGGCGACCATCAGATCACCAGTGATCTCGTTGCGGTAGTAGGCGCCGGTGATGAAGCGCAGGGCTTCAGTCAGGTCAGAGTTTTTCTTGATATTGAACTTGCCATTTACCACCAGCATGCGGGGTGCATGGAGCCCGGCATAGCTAAGTATCCGTTCTTTTATCTCTGCATCAGTAATATCGATCTTTAGCTCGTCACGGGCCAGGGCAATGCGCTTGCGATTTGGCGTGCTGATAGCAAAGGTGTCAAATTGACTATCGATATCAAACATCCCCTCATCGAGCCATTCATCAACTTCATTTTGCGTGGCACTGCGGTAGTAGACTTCGAGCGTACCAAACACATGCTTTGCCGCCTGAAAATCAGTAAAATAAAACTTCTTCGATGGTACGTGGTACACGGCATCCACTGTATCGTCAATCGCGATCACACTTGTCGTGTCGGTGATGCGCGGCTCACCATCGACAGAAATGATCCTGTTTTCATTGATGCGTTTTGAGCCAGGGATTCGCTTAAACACCAACTTTTGGCCGTCAAAGCTATAGATCACGCGTATTGGTTGCAATCCGCCTTCGTCGCCAAGTGCCGGCTCGTAGTCACTCAGGCCGCCAACTTGAGCGCTCAGCGTGACATACTGGCTCTCCATCGCTTCTACGCTGTTTTGCGATAACGTCACTTCATAGCACGCATCGTCATCGAGTGGGGACATGTCACCGTCAAACGGCATTTTGGTACGCCCGGTGTACGGGTCTTTAAACAATATCGCCAGCTCATCGCGCTTTGGGTCGTCGGCAAACATCAGGGTGTTGCTGTCATCCTCGCGCTTTACGTAGGCTATATAGACTTGTGTGCGAGCAGGTGTATCCATGCAGGGACTCCATTAGGGGTAATGTATATTTTTGATATAAGTTTCAGCACCTATGGTATCACGACTATAGCAGCGATGTCTGGTGTTAGATTAGCAACAGGCGTGATGAGTAAAATACACAATATCCGCTGTTTCATGCTATAATACATATAGACATAGCTCATGCCATGTCGCCAGAGTCTCCGGCGAGTAGTTTTTAGGCTACACAGCGGGGGACTTTTTGTTTTAGTATTATTTCTTTGACCTACGTGCAAAAACAGACATAAAATCTTTTCGTCCGGTGCGTAAATCGTGTTTTACCTGAACACAAAATTCCACCCCATCCTTCGTTATGCCAAAGAAACGATGAAAAGCTGTTTTGTTGGTATCTTCGATAATAGATACCGGGTCAGTAGTATTATTGCGCAACAAGTCAATTGCAGCAGCATAAAATTTCAATCGTATTCGACGTTCTTTTTGGTGTTTCTGCATCAAATGATCCCAAAATATCGTTACGAATATCTTGTCGCCATGAAAGTATTTTGAGCGCACGTATGGCTGACGTTTTGTAAGTTTACGGATTGTATTAAATTCTTTACGAGCATACTTAACAACCTCGTCATAAGATGAACCGGGTAAAAGGTTATATTTAGACTGATAACTGTTCATAATGTCTTGATTATACCTTGATTACTGTTCAAAAGTACTAATGGACAGTGATTAATCCATCATTGATAAAATATAAATCTATATAGCCTACAGCCGACAAACATACCACCAGTCACGGGCGATAGCTTGTTTGTCGATGGTGCTAAAGATTTCAGAGAGTTCGCTCATGAGTATGGCGTCGTCGATCGCGATGTTTTTTTTGTTGTCGGGCAGGGTAGTGGCATCGGGCGTGATGATGACGAGTGTTGAGTGGGCATTCATACGTGTTGCAACTTCGGCCAGAAACTCACGCCGATTTTCGACAAATGCGATGACGTACTTGCACGCTACCAGATCATACGTAGCGAGCGGAGCATTGCTGGCTGATCCTATCGTAAAATCAATCTTTTCACCATTATACACCGTGCTGTCACGCGCTATCTGCACCGCAACATCGGATGGATCAACGCCGTGCGACGTAAATCCCCGGTGAAACATGTCACGCACCAGCGCACCGCTACCACACCCAACATCGAGAAATGTCTTATTCGATGACTCATCGCCACTCATCGATGCAAGCTGTTGAACTTGCTGTGTCGATAGTTGGCTAAAGTCTCGCCCGATACTGTATGATTTGTCCCACTTATTCATAGTATTATTATAGATTAAAATACGATTGTATATTTAATTATCTTAAAATGTGACGAGTCCCGCCGTGCCATCCAGATTCCTGGACGTCACGGCGGGACTGATTGTCGCCGCTTGATCTCACGATCAGTAGTTGCAGCTCCCGCACTTGCAGCCCTGGCCGTCGTTGCAGTTGCTGCATCCGGGGCCGGAGTCACCACTGCAATCGCCGCTGTGCATGCATGCCCAGAGCGGCTCATCGACGACGATGCCGGCCTTCTTCATCGCCTCGGCCGTCTTGTACGGGCCCTGGCTCAGGTTGGGGACGCTGTCGTCATCCGTCGGCTCGTGGTGGATGAACCTGCCGTCCGTGATCTTCTTGCAGAACATCGCGTACTCACGGGTGTACAGGATGAACGTGTGCCAGCCGATGTCCACGAGGGGCGATGGGCTGAAGTGACCTCCTGGCTGCTCGGCAGCCAACTTGAGGTAGCCGAGGGCCTGATCGAGGATGCGCTCTGCGAGCTCGCGGGGCATCTCCTCGTCCTTCATGATGCGACCGATGAGACGCTCCGCGAGCTTCTCCTCGATCATGGACAGGTTCACGAGCGGAACGCTCGTGGGCGCCACCATGATGGCGCTTGCTGCGTGCGTCATGACACACTCCTTGTAAAGCTGCACAGTGCGTGCGACACCTCTGGTGGTTTACCAGATTACATCGATAATATCATGATCATAGTGTATGTCAATAATATTTTAATAAAATCTGAAATATTTGATCAATAGAAATCAATATACGCATATTTTAGAGCGTGCTAATTTATGCGTATTATTCAAAAATAATAGGGCAACTCAAAATAGATATAGCGAATAATACCCCTTATTTTTTGGTCACGAGGGCTTTTTGATCGGCGTTGGCTTGCTTTGCAGCGATTCGCAACATCTCGACCATTTTTGCCCTCGATTAATCATATTTTAAAAGTGGTTTTATTTATGTGGTATGCGGTATACGTCCAAAGAGTAAGATCATAAAAAGTACTGCGCCAACACCCAAGAAGACAAGGGATAAATTCATAAACTTTTTTGTTGTTCTTTCTTCCATCTTATTTACATGTTTCTGCTCAACTTTACCCAGTTCACTTACAGACTGGATGTCCCTATTGTCAACTTTTTCTCTCACTTCCTTATATATATTCTGATAAGTTGTTGCCCAATTTTCATGGAAGTTAACAGTAATTCGATAGTCAAGCAGGACGCACGCAATTGCAGCCAATTCGGATAAAGCAACAATGATGAAAATCAGGTACTGACAATTTGTGAGGTTATTGTATATGACTCCGACGTACGCTCCGGAGAATGTAAGGATGGCTGTAGCAGTGAGGGTGATCTGATTATTATAATTTCCCGATGCTAAATTGGTAGCATCATTCTGTCGTTCTATCAGTCGATCATTTCTTGCATTAAAATCATTGTAAACTCCCTGAACTCTTTGTATAGCTGAATCATACGAGATGCCTAGATGAGACATATCAGCTGAAATATCTTCTTCAAATGCTGTTTTACGACTCTTCATCTGAAGAATCCTCAATCTGACTTGCGATATCAATCCCTTGTCCTGTAGTGACGTTTTGTCCACCTTTTATATTTCTGTCCTCTTGCATTCCAACTCCAATACTTTTTTACGAATAGTTACGCAATAAGGATATCGTGGTCAATTCATACTTATCAAGCATAAGCAGATTGATTGTTGATGAATTTAGATATTACCTTATCCGAAGCGAGCAATGCAACTGATTAGCTATGAAAATTTAGAGACAACATAAAAGTAAGTATGCTAACAACCAGTATAATATTAGTAATATAGGGGGAGTGGGTATCGGTGCTACCTTGTTTGGGATAGCTCTTGCCTCTGATTTCGTTAAGCTCATTATTCAATGTTACTAAATTCCCCTCGGTATCATATTCCATCTGTTGGATTTTGGAGATAGATGCACCATATCTTTTCTCCTTGTCTACTACTATTTCCTCCATATAATCTACAAGGCGTAGCCTAAAGACTAGTGTCATTGCAAAATTAAGGCATGCTATCAGTAGTCCTGCGATAAAGAATGCCTTGCAGCTTATATACTTGCTAAATTGTGGCACCACCATAATAGAAATCATCGCTGCAATTAACGATAGTGTATAGAGTGAAGTATCTCTCAAAATATCGATACGTGGCTTCAGAACTCCTTCTATTAAATACTGTTGAGAATCATTAATTTTATCAATGATCTCCCTAAGTATAAAGGTATTCTCCCGAATTCTCTTCTTTCGATCTTCATCCATATTTTAGAGCCTCTACCGATTCCCCTTGGCGCGGTTGTGGGGTTTGCAGAGCATTTCGCAGTTGTCGAGTGTGGTTTCGCCGCCTTTGCTCCAGGCGGTGACGTGGTCGGCGTCCATGTCGGCGAGGGGCCAGATTTTGCTGGCGTTGGCGTCGTGACCGATGGCGCAGTACGAGCAGTTGGATTTACCGGCGTCGCGGGCGGCGGCTGTTTGGCGTTCGTACACGACCTTTTTGTCGCGGTCTTCGAACATGCGGATATCGAGCAGCTTCTTGTCGTGTTCACCGCCTAGCACGTATTCAAATATTCCTATACGGCTACGTACTGCAGCGTCGCCATAGAGAGCGTTTACGCGCTCGGCAACATGATTGGCATTATACGACTGCTCGTGATACTGGTCGTACAGGCGACCCCATTCGAGGCCTTTCATCTCGCTTTTTACGTCGACAAATACGCTGTCTATCCAGTCGATCACCGATACAAAATGAGTCTTGAGTTCGTTTACCGTATCGTCGTGACGGTGTTTGCTCATGTATTCGTCGATACTACCGCCGACACTATGCACGAGCCACTGCAGGGCACGCTCTAGAAATTCTTGGCGACGAATATCGCCCGACACGTACGAGCTCCATTTTTGTACATAGCTACTGCTCGGGTTGGCAAATTCTTCACGTGCCTTGGTGACAAATGGCCCGCTGTATACGGCGTTAAGGATTTCTTGGTTGTTTAGGGGTACACCGGCGATGTTGATGGTACGAAACCAATCTTTGATCTCGCGCTCTTCGCCCTGACATACATAGACGAGCAGGGGCGTTTCGAGTATGCGCTTTTGCGCGGCAGAATCAAGCCCGCTAAAGTACTGCATGTTGCCATTGCTGTCGGGCGTAGGGAAGAGTCCGCGCACATAGCGACCAATACTCGTGATGCGCTGTTGGCCATCAAGCACTTCGTAGTTGCCGCTTTCTGCGGTGTTGAAGTATATCAGTCCAATTGGGTAACCCTTGAGTATGCTATCGATCACCGCGACGTC
>CAZKIA010000007.1:0-38456 GCA_964552765.1 uncultured Candidatus Saccharibacteria bacterium | reverse complement strand
AGCCGTATCAAATCTTCAATAACAGCTTTCCAGGTGCCCCGTACATGGGTCACCACAACAGAATTTTCTGCGTCATCAGCCTGTTTTATAGTAGGATTACCTCTATAAAGCGGGCTGATTTCGTTAATTATAAAGTTATCGTTCTTGATGTCATACACAAAGCCCTTTGGGAAGATAAGCTCCTGCATTTTCAGTTTCAAATCTAAAGAAGCGTCTGACCACTGTTTTGAAATGTTTTCCATGAAGTTTAGCGCGTACTCAATGTTTGCTTCGCTAAGCATTTGTTGTTGCTTGAGTGTGTTAATTTGCTCATTCAACTCTAGTTTCTCGGCATCAATCGCGTTAACCACCTCATCTTTGATGCCGTCGTCTAATCCGCCCCTAAGGTTTTTGCGTATCGCGGTTAGTCGCTCAGCTGAAAGCCCGTCCACCTTTTCATGTAAGTCTGATAAGTCGCGATTCAGATTACCAAGCTCTTTGACCGAGGTTCGTAGTAAGATTTCTTTCATCAGCTTGATTGTAGAGGGTCGTGGTGTGACGTTCGCCAGTAGCTCCTCGAACTTATTGTGGGCGTCAGAGGCTGTAATCGAGCCTGTGCCGCGGCAAACTGGTCGATGGCAGAAGTAACGGTATTCACCGCCTGGAGCACTACTTGTGAGGGCTTTATGGCAGTTGACGCATAGTATGAAGCGACGCAGCGGTACTACCTCGTTAATTTTCTGATGTTTTAGACCTATGAGATACGACTTATTTTTCTGTTTAAGAATCTCTTGATTTTGCCAATATACGGTTTCAGTGATTAATCCTTTGTGCTTGCCCGGAACAACTTCATAGTTCGTAAATTTATCACAAACAAACCCGGCATACTCAGGGCGTTTAATCATCTTTGTCATGACTTCCTGTGTTATAGGTTTTCCCTCAGTATTAAGAAAGCCTTCTCTAGTAGCATATCGACACAACTCCGCCACAATAATATCGCCACGATTAAATCTCATTAGAATCTTCTCAACAAGTGGCGCTTCCGAATTCGACGCAAGTGAGGGTCTGTCCTGTCCGTCGGAGTTCTTGATTTTTACTGTCTTATAGCCACGAGGTGGTTTATGCTGCCAATAGCCCTGTCGAGCAAGACGTGTCATATTGTCCGTTACGGTATCTCGTTTATTCTCGTTATCAAGCTGTCCAACCATAACATAGAGGTTTTCCATGAAATTACCCATGGGCGAATCATCGAACTGCTCGGTGGCAGAGCGCACTTTAATACCTTTAGAAGCAAGGATTGAACGCATACCTGTAATGTAGCTATTTAAGTCACGGCTTGCTCGGTTCATTTTGTAAACAATCACATAATCAATAACGCCCTTCATTTTGAGGGCGGTTTTGATAAGTTTTTGCAGCTCTTCACGTTCTGTGTTTTTGCCTGATTTGGCTTCGTCGTAGAACCACTCCACAATCTCTATATTATTGGCAAAGGCATATTTCTTGATTGCTTCTTTTTGATTCTTTTTGCTTTCACCCTTGATTTGTTTTTTATCGGAAATACGCAGATAGCCGAGAGCTTTTTGTTTGGGTGGTTTTACTTGCTTAATATCTCTCATTGTTTTATAAATATATTATAATTGCTTTTCCGTCAGAGGTGGAGCTGATTTTAATAAATCCGAAGCAACTTCCATAAGTCGCCATATCTCAATCGTCAACTCATCATCACTAAGTGTCCGAGCATCGACGCCCATAATCTTTCGGGCTTCTTTCAAGGAGATGATTAACGCACCCTCAAGCTGGGCTGGAATCGCTTTTTTCTCCTGATTTTTTATCGAATGCTCGGACATGGTGACACCTTACCGCTGGTTTATTTACCCAGTAGAGAGATTAGCTTTTTGTGTTCGGCGACAGTCAATAGTGGCTCGTGTAAACCTTTGTACTGTTTACCATCATGGCTGACATATCCGGCATAGTACGGATTCGCGATGATTGCCTTGAATCGGCTATTACTCAACGTTTTGCCTGCCGAGTACACACGCGACACCGCTGACTTCAAGTCTTGGACACTCTGTTTTCCGCTTAAAAACTTAGAGATTTCGCACCTGAGCAATGACGCTGTACTTGTTTGAACGAACACCCCGCGTGTGACACCCTTTGCATAACCTAGCGGGGGTTTCTGCACGGAATACCCAGCTGCAACACGAGCATGTAATCCACGCTTGATGTATGCAACACGAGTTTTAGTGTCCAGGCCGCTAAGACAAGCCGTTATTTGTTGGAGTACTTGGTCAAAGTTTCCTGCGATTGATTGCTGGGTAAACTTGAATTTCACACCAATGGTCTCAAACATAGACTCCCACTCGCTGAACGTTTCGAGACTACGAGTAATCCGTGTTTCTGCTGTTGCCATGACGGTTGAGATATCCTTATTAGCTCGGCAATATTCGAGGATATCGTAGAGCTTGGATTTTTCAACGTCAGGCGTTTCTTCAAACGACGCTACAATGGTTATTTGATTGGCTTCTGTGTATTTTCGAATATTTTTGTATTGTTCGTACAGGTCATCGAATTGTTCCGCCACCTCGTTTTTATTGGTGCGTAGATACGCAACCGCTTTTACTTTTTTTTGTGCTGCCATTTTGGCCTCCATTTTTTGGCACTAGCAAACAATGCCGCCTAGAATATCAAGGGGCTGTTCGCCGCTTGGGAAAGCAGCGACAAAGTTGCTAGTGAACTAGTTAATTGAGAACATATGAACTAATAGTAGTCCATATGTTCATTTTTTATATTAACAGGGGTAGTACATGCCATTACATGGACATATAACTCGATTGTTATTTGTCCGTAATAGCTGTCAGGTAAGCAATTTATTTGATAGATTTTCGATTATAAATCTTATGAATATGGCTATACAAGTCGGTATCTGGTGCTTTGCCTGGAAAATACTTGGAGGCTATTTGGCTGGTAGGCACACCGGCGTCCATATCACTAACAATTCCAAGGTCTCTGGTTATATTTGAGCTGGTTTTTGGCATTTTTCGCGGTTTGCCAGTGAATTGAGATACATGTTTCCACGCTTTCGTGTACTCCTGCTTGGTAGTGCCCCGTGACACTCGCACGATAACATCACCGTGCGGGGTTACGTCCTGAATAACAACACCAACGGGTGTATTAACAGAGTAGGCTTCGTCGTAGTCGGTGCCATTCAATATGATGTTTTCAGCAACCACATACCACGACTCATCAAGCAAAAACCTGTCTAAAATCTGGCGCACTATCGACATTAGATACAAACGTTTTCGTGAATCCTCGTCGTGGTAACCAAAATAGCCAGTTACTCCCTCGGCCATCTCTTCAATATCTTTTTTGATTGACTCGACTATTTCGGGGTCTTTTTCTGACCGCAATTCAGCGTGTAATTCCTCAACTATTTTTTGTGATTGAGAGGCTGCTTCGGCACTATGAGGTATTAACTCTAGCTCAATAAGCTCTTCCCGGCTTGGCACACGCATTAAAGATTGAATGGCGGACGACGAAGGCTCGGAATAGATGGGTTCATTATTTTTCAGACCGAGTTTTTCTCTGGCATCAGCAATATATTCCTGAAATACGGAGCTTTGCAGTAAAAATGGCAGCTTATCATCTCTGAGTTTTTTACCGTTCTTAGTGCCATTACTGAGTAAATCAAGGTTTACATCGCGAAGTTCAGCATCCATTTTCAATAGGTTGGAGTAGAAGTCGATATCTGTCATACAAATATTATATTCAAATTAACAAAAACAGGTCGCAAGACCAGCTCTTTTTGCAATAAAACTTTATAAGAAAAAATACTAAAAATACGGAAACCGTCTCAGATACGCCACAGTTATTGCAAAATCGGCAGTGTAATTGCTTAGTAGGCGGAAGGCTTGCTATAATCAGTCTGTTGACACTTTTATAAAACGCCCAAGAAGCAATTATTTGCTGTGGCTAATGCTGGAAAAGCAGCCACGGCAACTCGTGCATTAGCATGGGCGTAAAGGTGTCAACAACCCGCCGTGGTTGCTTTTTTTATTCTGGCAACCGCTGGGTAGAAAGACCCTATGCCAGACCTAGCCCTTAAAGTATTCTCAGATACCGACCTTGCCCAAGTCGTCCGCGATATGTACGGCGATTCTCGCTACGGAGTCGATAATGGCTTTACACAAAAAGCCCTCGAACGGTTTCCCGATAATACCGATTCTGCCGTTATCGCTATGAAAATAGCGATTGTTGACATGGAGAACTCGACCCAACTAAGCCGATTACTTGGTGAAAAGGGTACGAGGAACATCAACCTCAAAGATATTGTTAGTAAAATCCAGTCCATACCGTTCGACAAGAGGGTATCATCTGGCGACCTGTCGCTGGTAAGTGAACTATCACTTTGGAGCAGCAGTCTCGGGCTTAATTTATTCTCGTTTTTCAGCAAATACTGCACTTATCACAATGCCTACGTTTACCACAAAGACGACTTCTCAATTTTTGACAAGGTAGTCAAAGAGCATATTGGCGATTACCTTTCGATTGCGGACTGCCGAGAGTTTTTCGGTGCCGATACTAAGCTCCGCAAAGGGCAAACAGTTACCAAACTCGTAGACAGCAAAATCGAGGCTATGCGACAGTCGTGCGACTACGAGCAGTACGTTCGGCTTGTCGATTTTTTGCTCCAAAAACATTCCGTCGCTCGTCCCAACAGGCGGCGTGAGCTGGACTGGTTTATCTGGTACCGCAACCGCTAGAAGAGACCGCCTTGAGCGTTGACGTACAGGGAAAATATTATTAAGCAATAAGGAGAATAATATGGCAAAAGTAGGACGACCGAAAAAGGCAGAGAGCGAAAAAATCAAATACCAGCTTATCGCAATTCGCGAGAGCGATTATCTGGATTTAAAACGCAAGTTGGGCGAGAACCCGCAAGAAAAAGAGAAGATTGCTGATATCATTGGTAACTTCATTCGCGTGTACGAGCCGGGTGATTTTCGGGAAGAGTAAAGCATGAAAGCCGAAGCAGAGTTTGTTTTTATTTGCGTTAAATATGGGCTAACGGAACCGCTTGCCTGGAGATTATTTGACTATATTCAGACTCGTGAGGGGCGTATCTCGGAATACGAAACACGGCTTTATCTTGGGCTTGGCGAAGAAAAGACGCGGCAGCTTATTGGCGAACTTGTAAAAAATCAGTACGCCACAGAAGACGCCGAATACGACGCAAACGGCACGACATATGTTGACGAGGTAGCCGATGAGGATGTGGATTTGCTGGCGGAGGTTGAACTAGGAGTTCGTAAACCGTTATGGCGGTAATTTAGCCTAGTAGCTGTTCCGCATTGCATTAACGAAATCTAAAAATACGGGCTTTCGATGTAGCCCGTATTTTTTATTGAGTTCCTTGGTCTTGATTGCTGTCGCCCTGTTTATTCTGTCAAGTATCGGCTGAGCGAGAGTCTTGGCTTCTTCGCGTGTTATTTCACCTGTAACGTATCGACGCTTAATGTCCGCGATATCCGCTCTGTTTTTGACGGCTTGGTCGATAGGTAGTTCCATAATCATTAATATATTGTCCGAATAGAGATGGCTCAAGGCTGAAAATATGCCGTTTTGACACGTTTTAAGACGCCTTAGAGCGACTTTAACTCAAAGATGGCATAGTTGGGCTCAACAGAGAAAAAATGTGGTAAAATAAGCATTAATATGGCGAACCTGTTTGGCAAAAACAAACTTCGTGAAATAGCCGAAGCAATTGACACTGATTCAGTGCAGGATTTTATTGCCGTCGTTAAAAATTGGCAACAAGATTACCACAACGGCTCACTCAAGAAAGACAAAGAAACCTCCCGCGAACAACAATATAATCGTGACTTCTTCCTCGATATTCTGGGCTACAAAGAAAAGCCTGTTAGTCCATTCAGCTTTGAGCCAAAAGCGACGACGGACAAAGGACAATTACCTGACGCCGTTATTAGCTACACCGATACCGCAAACGACATTCGCAATATCGCCGCTGTCGTTGAGCTAAAAGGTGCTTCTATCGACTTAGACCGCCCACAACGTCGTGAGGGAAACATGAGCCCTGTTCAGCAAGGCTTCAAATACAAGACCCAGTACCGGTCTGTGCCATTTGTCATCGTGAGCAACTTCTGGGAGTTCCGGCTTTATCACGACAACCTGCTCGACTACGAAGTCTGGACACTCGACGACCTCGTTAATCCAGACGACGACTATTTGCTTTTCAAGACGTGGTACGCACTTCTTAAAAAAGACAGCTTCACGACTCCTAAAGGTACGAGTAAGACCGAAGCAATTCTGAGCGATATTCGTATTGAGCAGGAAAACATCGGGAAGAAGTTTTACAAGGTTTACAAAGAAGCTCGCACAGAGCTACTTCATGATATCTACAAGCACAACGACTACATCAAGACTGATATCGACACGGGCATTGAAAAAACTCAGAAGATTATTGACCGTATAGTGTTTGCCGCTTTTGCCGAAGACCGTGGACTCCTGCCAGATAATACGCTCCTGCGAGTCATTCAAGCCGCTGATAGCTCCGTATTTGGCGGTAGTTTGTGGAATACACTCAAAGGCTTCTTTGAAGCGATTGATGTCGGTAGCGATAAGCTCGAAATACCAAACGGCTACAACGGCGGGCTATTCAAGCATGATGAAGTTCTGAATAATCTCCAAATTAGCGACGAACCACTCCGCAAGGTAGTCGAGCTCGGTACATACAACTTTGCCGATGATTTGAGCGTTAACATTCTTGGGCATATCTTTGAACAGTCAATCAGTGACCTCGAAGAAATCAAGAACAAGGTAAACGAGAGTCAAAGCCTCGAAGCCATTAGCCAGAGCCGACGCAAAAAAGATGGTATTTTCTACACGCCAGACTACATCGTCCGTTACATCGTCGAAAACTCGCTTGGTGCGTACCTGCGCGAGCATGAAGAAAAATTCAAAGCAGAGTTCGGACTAAAGGGTGATATCACCGACAAGACGTATGAAAAACGCGAGCGACAAGCCTATACAAAGTATCAGGACTTCTTGCAGGGCGTTAAAGTAGTAGACCCAGCCTGTGGTTCGGGTGCATTCCTTGTCTATGTTTTTGATTACTTGTTGGCAGAAAACAAACGTGTTGGCGACATTCTCGGTATGTCATTGTTCTCAACCGATGAGTATATTCGCGACATCTTGCGTAACAACATTTACGGCGTAGACCTGAACGAAGAGTCGGTGGAAATCACCAAACTTTCACTCTGGCTCAAGACCGCACAAAAAGGCAAAAAACTTACCTCGCTCGATAAGAATATTAAGTGCGGCAACAGTCTTGTAGATGACCCAGAAATTGCTGGTGAAAAAGCGTTTAGCTGGCAAGAGCAGTTTGCTGACGTATTCAAGAATGGTGGTTTTGACGTGGTTGTAGGTAATCCGCCATACGTTCGCCAAGAGCTTCTTGGTGACCAAAAGCCTCATCTTGAGAAGCACTACAAGGTTTATGCGGGTACAACTGATTTATTTGCTTACTTCTATGAAAAAGCTCTCGACATACTAAAGCCAGACGGTTTATTCTCGTACATTTCAAACACCTTTGCCAAGACAACAGGTGCTGGTGTTGTACTGCGTAAATATCTCAAGGAAAACGCCAAAATTGAACAGTTGATTGACTTTAATACACTCACAATCTTTCAAGGTGCAACAACGTACCCGATTATTTTGGTATTCCGCAAAACTGCACCAGCTGGTTCGTTTAAGTATCTCCATGTTGAAAAGTCTGACCTCATCGCTCTTGATTCAGCACTTCGCAATCGTGCATTTAACATTCAACAGTCGACGCTTAATCATTTAAGCTGGAACTTTGAGGGTAGTGATTCTGCCGAATTACGCCAAAAGATAAGTCAACACAAAACTGTGCGTGAGCAATACGGAAAACCGTACTACGGTATCAAGACAGGCTATAATGACGCATTCATCATTGACGACGTGACCCGTAAAAGGCTTATTGCCGAAGACGCATCAAGCGAGGAAATTATTAAACCATTCTGGGAAGGCAAAGATATCTCTCGCTGGAGTTCATTTGTAGAAGATAAGTTCATCGTGTTTACCCGTAGAGGTATAAACATTGACAAGTACCCAGCTATCAAAAATCACTTAGAGCAACATCGCATTAATCTTACCCCTCGTAATGACCCTTCAATCAAGGTTGGACGAAAGCCAGGCCCTTACACTTGGTACGAAATACAAGACGTAGTTGCGTATTACGATTTATTTGAACATGCAAAGATAACGTGGACAAATCTACAGAATAGAGGAAAGTTTTGCTTTGACGAGTCTGGCAAGTATATCAATGCTCCGGCCGTTATTATGCCAAGCGATGACAAGTCGTTACTGGGTATCTTAAACTCCAAGGTCGTGTGGTTCTTCTTGCAGGGTATTTGTGTTCAGCGTAGCGGTGGCTATCTTGAAGTGAAGCCACAATATTTTGAACAAATCCCAATTCCTGAAAAGTCAGAGGAATGGAGCAAGACAATGAGCCTCAAAGTAGAGGCGATGTTCTCGGCTGTTAAAGCAAAGCATGTCAGTAACGAGCGGTTCAAAAACCTACTTGCCAGCGAGTTTGATATAGAGCGATGGCCGAACAAGCTCAATAAGTGGTGGACGCTTGATTTTGCCGACTTCGTAAAAGCATTGAAACTGAAATTATCACTGGCACAAAAAGACGAGCTACTCCAAGTGTTTGAAAAATACCGTACTGAGCTTTCGACAGTAGACAATGAAATCCAAAAGACCGACCACGAGGTTGACCAACTTGTTTACGGACTGTATGACCTCACACCAGAAGAGATTAAGACCGTAGAGGAAAGTGTATAAGTAGCCTAGAATGGCAGTTAATTTCGAGTTTAATTTTTGGGACAACTTGTTTGCAATAATTGGTATTATCGTAGGCTCTTTTGTGGCGTTCTGGATTTATAAGCTATCAAAGCGTCTATCGGCGACCGACAAGTACCAGCATGAAGTACGAATCACTAAAGCAATTGAGGAACTCGGCTCTGGTAAAAATGTAATTCTGGCTGATGTGGCAAAATATCATTCTTCTAGAGAGGACGATACAAACGAAACTTACTACAAGCAAGCTGCCGGGCTGTTTACGGTCATTCCAGAGTACGGAGTGCAGTTTATGCTGATGGCGAGTGGTGAGCGTATTCCTGTCGGATTGGTGCCTTTTGAATGGATTAAATACACCAGAGACCACGACAGCGAAGATAATAAGCCCATTGTCGTATGTGAGTTCAAGGGTATTAAGTGGTATAAGAACTTCAAATCTCCTTTCAAAGAGATGAGTTATATGTTTAGCAATCCGCATTACAACGAAGGCACAGACCCATATTTTATGAAATATACGACAGTAGAGCCGGGGAATAAATGAAAAAACGCGGAGGCTGCGACCGTGAGTAAATTTGGGAAGAAGCGCACGGAGCAGCACCGCATAGATACCGAGGGGGTGAAATTATTTGAGAACGCTCTGCCAAACAGTAAAGAAGCTAGTTTTGTATTTACACCCGAACAGCACGACTATGGTATTGATGGTGAAATTCAAGTTGTTGTAAACGAACTCCACACGGGCGAGTTTTTCAAAGTACAGTTAAAAAGCAAAAATAAAGCAAAGTATACTAAGCAAGGAAAGCAGGTTAGTCTGTCGCTTGATATGGACTCCGCTTTTTTTCTCATCAATCAAGCTAGGAGCCCAACGGCGTTAATAGTCGTGGATATTGAAGCAAAAAAGGTCTTCTGGCATCCAATTCAAACGGACAGGGACGCTCGCAATCAAATCGAAGATAACCCTTCTCAGAAATCTATCACTATTCATATAGACGCGAATAATACGCTATCTCCCGACAGATATGGGGATTTCTATAGCTATTTCAAAGATGCTCAAAAGAAGTTATCCCAGAAAGCACTACTAGAAACAAGAACTAATGACACGCTCGGGACTGGCATGAAATTCCTGTCAGAGATTACTCAACAGACACTAGAGCTGGACGGTTTCACTCCATGTATACGGCAGAACGACCAGCCGATGACACCCGGGACAGTATTCTCTATTAATTACGGCGTGGACAAGACGGTTGATTATGTACAGTCCAAAAATTACACGCCTCAGCTAGCTCCGAGAATTAACCTCAAAGCGAAGTTCTCGTTGAAAACAAAAGCTGGTCGCGAAAAAGCGGAGGCTTTCAAGAGGCTCGTAGAGCAAGGAAGGGGCAGTGTTGAATTAACTAGCGAAAACATCGACAGTTTCGAAGCGGCTAGTGGCGATAAAATTATTGGTGATAAAAAATACGCACAGGGTGGCATGAAACTTAGCCTTGCTCCCGCATTACAGAAACGACAACTCACGATATTTATCAGCAATGGCCGCGAGGAGATTGAGAATAAAGTAGAAACCTGGCTTGAAGACGGATTAGCTCATATGGAGAGTATTAGTGGACAGCAACTCTACATGAATACTGTTTTTGCCATTGGGGGCGACATCGACAAGAGTGCAACCTTTAATATACGCATTAATAGTGACTCTCTTAGTGGCATATCACAAGAACTGCGATATATGGAGTTTTTGCGTAATCTAGGCCAGATAGACATAAGCATATCCGACCAAGACGGCTTCAAGCGAAAGCTGTTTGGCGGAGACTTTAACGGTGATAAGGTAATTACCGATGAAAGATATCAGTTTATCAAAGCTCTTGCTGAAACTGAAAAGGCTAGCGGTACACCCATTCCATACCCGCTGCCAGAAACGATAAGTCGAGAAGATGTCAATAATGTTTTCTGGGTGCATAAATTACTCACTCAAGGAAAAATAACTCAAGATATGACGTTTAATTTTACCCTAAAAGCCCAGAAGCCAAAGGATTTACATGAGGGTGGGGCTATTGGAATGACTCAAGACCCACCTGAAATATATTTATTTGGAAAGCCGTATATTATGCCAAATCATGTGCAATACGTTAGGGGTGTTATTTCCGAGCTAGCAAGCTCCAAAGACGGCAGTAATCAAAAATATAAGGCACGAGTGAAAGAAGCGGAGATATCACTCGATAGAAAAAAGACCGAGTCCGATAATTAGCATGTATACTGGTTATATTCCCTCAGGGGGAGTAATATAACAGAGGCTAAAATGCCGCCGATTCTCGGTAGTTTAAGCCTCTAAGGATATCATTCCACCGTATAATTTCATCTACTAATTCTTTATAAATCGACTGGACTAGGGTCACCAGAGAAAAAACACCACCTTGTGTGGTGTTTTTTCTCTGGCTGGTTTCCGTCAGGAAACCGAACCCGCAGGGTTCGAATTCTGTCAAATACGAAGTATTTGTACAGAATATAGCGAAATGATGGAATACGAAACGAAGTGAAGTAGTCTATCATCGAGCGTTAGACCGGTGGGATCACCAAAATTGTATAACAGATAGAAATTTACTCATAAAAGTAAATCTCCTTTTTCGTTTATCTGTTGAACGGTTGAATTTTCCGCAATACCTGTCTGCTAGAATTAGTATAGTGAACATACATTTTATATGCCGTGGCAACGTGCTTCGAAGTCTTATAGCAGAGACATACTTAAACTCCTTGCAACTGGATGGGGTAAATACAATTTCTAGTGGAACAAATGTCAATCGAGACGACCCTCAAGAAAAAGAGTATTTTGCAAATACTCTCGCCGTCTTAAAAAGACACGGTATTGAAGAGTTTGTAAAAGCCGCTCCAGAGCAGTTAACACAAGACCGCATTGATTCCCATCACGACATTATTGTTCTAATGAATGAGAGAGTCATCAATGAAGCGAAGAATATTGTGGCTCTTCCAGACAATACTCAAAACTGGAATATTATAGATATAGGTGAAGGTCATCGCGCCGACCAGACTCACCGCCTAACGTATGAAGAAGAAATTTACCAAGAAATCGTCCATAAAGTTGACGAGCTAGTTCAGACAACAAACATTGCCAGGTAGCTCTAATCCTCTAGTGGGTGCTCTACGCCAGAATATAGCGAAATGATGGAATACGAAACGAAGTGAAGTAGTCTATCATCGAGCGTTGGAGCGGTGGGATCACCCACTACTTTTCCCTAGCGTGGTTCAATCGGTGTGCGGGCTATAACTGACTCTTGATGGATGACAAATCGCGTCAGGAGCAACAAGATGAGATTGAGTGTAAAGAAAGGGATCGCAGCAAACTGCACGCGGGCAAAGAGAAAAAACTGCGTTAACAAGAGGTTGATAAGTAATGCGCGGTAAAGCCAAGTAAATGCCTTGAGGCGGTTGCGAAAGACGAGAATGATCCCGATCACCATACAGAGTTCAGCGATAGCAACTGATATGATCTGACCGTTAAGCCAAAAGTTTGCTGTCAGAAAACCACTGTCGGCGATGGTTGGGTCGTAGCTACTATCTGAGATGGCTTCGATAAACACAATGATGGCGATACTAAGAAGTATCAGTCCACCACGGATAATAGTCCGCGCATGGCGTCCGCCGATGAATGCTTGATACAGAGAAGTCAGGCGCTGAGAAATACGTGGTGACCAACGTTGCTGGGCGGGTGTGATAGCAGGTAGTGTCGCAACGACACGTACGAGGCTTTTGGTCAGTGGGTGGTTTTGGTCGGCTTGTGCAAGTAGTGCCTTGATCTGGTCGCGCTCTTTTGTATCAAGATCATGATGGATACTTTCTTCCAGTGCCAGCAGAGCATTGAGTTGGTATTCGTGGCTGCTATACGTACGGTGCCGCGTGAGGAACGATATTGTGAGATACAGGATGACAAACAGAGCGTACAATAGCCCGATCGTCGGCTGAAAGAAATAGTTGTGGTCGCGAGTAATAAATTTACCGAGCTCATCAATAAAAACGCCAAAACCGACACCACCAATCAACGCAATTGCGAAGCGGATGCGTTTGCCGACATAGAGCAGCGCAAGCAGTATCGCTATCATCATGAGGAGGCCTCCCCATAGCATATGTGCAATATGCAGGCTACCGCCACCGATTTGGGGATAATTTGTCAGGTGAAGATAGAGCCGTACAGCAAGAATACTCGTGATGGCCGAAACCAAAAACGTGTCAGCGAGCTGATCTGAGTCAAACGAGCGGATCGGTAGGCGACGAATTAGTCTATGCATAGTATTGTTATGTAGCATAGCGGGAGACGATAGCTATCTGCAAGTCTTGCCGCTGATTATTCTATAAAATAGCCTCGTACCTGGAACAATAGGTAGAGCATGATCACGTCAACGCCGATGAATACTGGCGTACTAATAAATGGGTTTGAGAATTGCGAAAATATTTGCGAGATTGCTGATAGGCCACCGATAAGGGCGGCAAAAAAGAGTAACTGCCAGCCACGACGTCGGTGAAGAAATAGCTGCCATACGCCAAAGCACACCAGAGTAAACTGGACGAAAAATAGGACCAGTGTGGCCCAGTATGCAGGGTTTGAGTTGATAGTGCTGATTGAGGTAATAATACCGATAACACCGCTATTGATCAGTATTACGACCAAAACAGGGAGCATTACCATTGCCGTGATGAGTACCAACCACGGGAGATAGTCGGCCAGCATATCACGGATATATATCGGTATCTGGGGAAGTTTTTCACTTAGTAGGTGATACAGTGCTCGTTCGCTTCCTGCCAGGGGCCCTGTAGCTGGCGGCGAGAGACCATCTGACGATGGTGGTTGTGGGCTGGGGGCATTGGACGACGAGGGCGTTCGCCCAGGAGTAGAGGACTGAGGAAACAGCTGCGGATTCATGATGATAACATCATAGCATTTACCTCATATAAAATATACATGAGCACTACTATGTATCGATAGGATTTTGCCGCAATTTTGTATACACTAGTAAAGACAAGAGAGGAACTAATCAATGCAAAAGAAACATATTATTACGATCGCAGGCCGCCCTGGTAGCGGTAAGTCAGCAACATCAAAGCTTGTTGCCGAGCGACTTGGCTACGACCACTTTTCATCCGGGGATCTTTTTCGACAGCTTGGAGAGGAAAAGGGGCTTGATCTTTTAACGGCAAATTTTAGTGCAGAAAAGAACGCTGAGGTTGATCATCTTGTTGACGAGAAACTACGCATGATAGGTGAAACCGAAGATTACAAAGTGATTGACTCTCGAACTGCTTGGCATTGGATACCTCAATCCTTTAAGGTATTTTTGGATCTTGATTTAGATGTGGCGGCGAAGAGGATTATTACCAATATGGATCCAGAACGACGTGAAAGTGAAAATGTCCCGGATGACACGCATGAATACGCTTTGCAGCTCCAGGAGCGTCTAGACAGCGAGGCACGGCGCTATATGAATTTATATCAGATCAATCCGTACACAACGACAAATTATGACCTAGTTGTGGATACTGAGGTTAATGATCTTGAGTCTGTCGCGCAGATTATTCTAGACGCCTATAAGCAGTGGCAGGCGCTGGAATAAAAGTATCGACTACGATTGACGGTAAGTGATATTATATAAGTAACCATAAACATTTCTAAGCAGTAAAGGGTGGACTATGTACAAATACCTCAAATTTTTTGAAGAGCTTTCAATTGGGGATATCCCAAGTGTTGGTGGCAAGAACGCGTCTTTGGGGGAAATGTACCGGCATCTGAAGCCACAGGGTGTTAATTTGCCAAACGGCGTCGCGACAACCGCCGATGCGTATCGATACTTTTTGCGCCAGACTGGCCTCGACCAGCGTATTGGCGAGGAGCTTGAGGGTCTGGACGTGACAAATATGCGCGAGCTGGCGCGTCGTGGGTCGGCGATCCGTCAAATGATCGTCGATGCCGAACTACCAGAAGATTTCCGTGACGAGATCAAGCGTGGGTATCGTGAACTCAGTGAAAAGTGTGGACGTAGCAAGGCTGATTTGGTTGTGGCAATTCGTTCGAGCGCGACGGCAGAGGATTTACCTAATGCTTCATTTGCTGGCCAACAGGCGACATTTCTAAACATCCGCGGTGAACATGACGTGCTGCAAGCTACCAAAGAGTGCATCGCGAGCCTATTTACTGATCGAGCGATTGTCTACCGTGTATCAAATGGCTTTAACCACATGAAAGTTGCCCTGAGTGTCGGTATCCAGCAGATGGTCGCCGTGCGGTCAGAGTGCGCCGGTGTGATGTTTACGATTGATACAGAATCTGGTTTTAAAAATGCGGTAGTGGTGAGCTCGATCTATGGTCTGGGTGAAAATATTGTTCAGGGTCATGTAAGTCCCGATGAATTTATTGTCTTTAAGCCGACAATGGCAATTCTAAAGCGACACTTGGGCACGAAGAAGATGAAAATGATCCCAATCGAAGGCAGCAAGACGAAAAACATTGCAGTGTCACAAAAAGATCAGGATCGTTACTCGATCACCGATGAGCAGGTCACGACACTGGCCGATTGGGGAATGAAGATCGAAAAACATTACGATAAACCGATGGATATCGAATGGGCGCTTGATGAAGATGACGGCAAGCTCTACATCGTACAAGCGAGGAGCGAGACAGTGCAGTCGCGCCGTGATGTTAATGTTATCGAAGAGTACAAATTGACCGAAGAAGGCCCGCTAATTATCAAGGGGACAAGTGTCGGCAACAAGATTGGTACTGGCAAGGCAAATCGTATCATGAGCGTCAATGATATCCATGATTTCCGTGAAGGTGATGTGCTCGTAACAGAAATGACTGATCCTGACTGGGTACCGATCATGAAGATTGCCAGTGCGATTGTAACGGACAAAGGTGGGCGTACCTGTCATGCGGCGATTGTCTCGCGTGAACTGGGCATTCCGTGTGTAGTCGGTACGGGCAATGCTTCAACGCTCATCAAGGACAAGCAGCCATTGACTGTTAGCTGTACGGGTGGGGATCAGGGGTATGTTTACCACGGTGAACTTGCCTATAAGGTTGATTGTACGAGTATCAAGAATCTAGAGCGACCAAAGACTAAGATCATGATGAATATCGGCTCGCCCGAACAAGCCTTTGCTTACTCGTTGATTCCAAATGATGGTGTGGGCTTGGCGCGCGAAGAGTTTATTATCGATTCGCATATCAAGATTCATCCGCTTGCGCTGCTGCATTTCGACCGAGTCAAAGACAAATCAGTTCGTGCAACGATCAAGGAGCTCACCAAAGGTTATGATGACTTGTCGCAATATTTTGTCGACAAGCTTGCTGAAGGTATCGCCATCCTTGGTGCGGCATTTTACCCTAACCCGGTGATTGTGCGGTTCTCTGACTTTAAAACCAATGAATACGCCAACCTGATCGGTGGTACGCAGTTTGAGCCAGTTGAAAACAACCCGATGATTGGTTGGCGCGGAGCAAGCCGCTACTATAGCGATGACTACCGTGAGGCGTTTAAGCTCGAGTGCAAGGCGTTTTTGAAAGTTCGTAACGAACTAGGTCTGACGAATGTTAAAGCGATGGTGCCGTTCTGTCGTGATATCGATGAAGCCAAAAAAGTTCAAACCGTCATGCGCGAGGCTGGCCTGCGTCGTGGCGACAATGACTTTGAGCTTTACATGATGGTAGAGATCCCGAGTAACGTCTTGTTGGCTGATCAGTTCGCCGAACTGTTTGATGGGTTCTCGATCGGTAGTAACGACCTGACGCAATTGACACTTGGTGTTGATCGTGACAACCACACGGTGGCACATATCTACGACGAGAATAACCCAGCCGTTAAAGCGCTGATTCGCCAGATTATCAAAGTGGGTCGTGCCAAGAAGATCAAAGTTGGTATCTGTGGACAAGCACCGTCAGATTACCCAGCCTTTGCTCGTTTCCTCGTTGAGGAAGGGATTGGGAGTATGTCACTGGCGCCCGATACAATCGTGAAGACTACTATCGATATCAAAAAGACTGAGGAAAAATTAGGCCGATAAGCACGCACTAGTCTACAATAAAACGATAAGCATAACGCCACTTCTTCATAGGGATGGAGATGGCATTGGTTGGTAACGGAGGAATACATGTCAACGGCTCATCACGTGCCTTTTATGCACGAAGAGAAATTTCAGCGCTCAAAAATCATTGCAACACTTGGCCCGGCGACCGGTTCGTATGACATGATCGAAAAAATGCTCTTGTCGGGAGTGCGAGGCTTTCGTATGAATTTCTCGCATGGTGAGTACGAGCAGTTTGCTCAGTGGGTAGCATGGGTGCGTGAGGCGCAGCGCAAGCATCACAAGCCTGTGGCGATCATTCAGGACTTGCAGGGTCCCAAGATTCGCCTCGGTGATATCACTGATAATCGCTTTGAAGTCAAAGAGGGTGATATGTTGCAGATTGTCCATGGTGCAACGCATGATGGCTACACGATTCCAACACAATATGATTTGTCGCAAAAAGTAAAAGTAGGTGAGCAAGTGTTTATCTATGATGGGCGCATTAAGGCCGTGACGCAGCATGTCGAGCCCGACAAAAAGAGCATCACTGTACGCGTACAAAATGATGGTGTTTTGATGAGCAAAAAAGGTATTAACCTGCCGGATACTGATTTCGATGGTGATATTTTGACTACCAAAGATTATGCCGATATCGATTTTGGTGCAACACTAGACTTTGACTATGTGGCACTAAGTTTTGTGCAGAGTGCTCATGATATTGAAGTACTACGAGGGTATCTGAGCTCCAAAGACTACAATGCTGATATTATCGCCAAGATCGAGACAAAAGCTGCCATTGATGAAAATGAGCTTGAGCATATTATCGAAACAAGTGGTGGTGTCATGGTGGCGCGTGGTGACTTAGCGATTGAAGTTGGCCCAGAGCTTGTTCCGGTTATTCAGCGCGATATCATTAACCTTTGCCAGAAGCATGCCAAGGTTAGTATCGTCGCGACACAGATGATGGTAAGTATGGTTGATAGCCCCCAGCCAACCCGCGCCGAAGTGAGTGATGTCGCCTCAGCGGTTACGCTTGGGGCAGATTGTGTCATGCTAAGTGAGGAGACGGCGATAGGGAAATATCCGATAGAGACGATTCAGAATATGAGTCGTGTCATCCGCTATACGCAGGAGCATGTACCTGTTGATCCGGCCGAGTCGCCAGGGATAACGCACGAAGTCTCTCGTACAATTAGTAGTACGGCCGTGATACTCGCTGAAGAGCTGCAGGCACAGGCTATTGTCGCCGAGACACGATCGGGTGCGACTGCGCACTATATTTCAGCTCATCGACCGAATCGACCGTTACTATCTGTTACGAGTGATGAGCGCGTAGCCCAGCAGCTGTCTCTCGTCTATGCAAATAAAAGTTTTTTACGTCCAGATAGTGAGCACGCTGGCGTAGAGCTTGCTCAGGAGTTAGCCGCTGCGGGGTATATCCACGCACCGGCAACGATTATTCTCGTGAGTGGCCGGCAGCCAGGAGTCAAAGGCACGACGGATACAATTCGTGTGCGTACGATTGAATAAAGTGCTATAGTTTATAACAAGTATGGTGGGCAATTTTCCGAAGAAGAGTTTTCGTGACGTACCGCTTGATGGCAAGGTGGTATTGGTTCGTGTGGACTACAATGTGCCATTGCATGACGACGGTACGATTGCCGATGATTTTCGGATTCGTGCTAGCTTGCCGACTCTGCGAGCACTCATCAAGCGTCGCGCAAAGATTGTCTTGATTGCCCACCTTGGTCGTCCGGATGGTAAGCCAAATGCCAAGGAATCACTTGAGCCTGTAGCTCATCGGTTGATGGAGCTGCTTCATCGGCCTGTTAAATTTGTCGATGAATGTATCGGTGATAAAGTTGTTCAAGCTAGTAGGTATCTCCAGACGGGCGATATATTGTTACTCGAAAATCTTCGTTTTCATGCCGAGGAAGAGAAAAATGATCATGAATTTGCCAGGGCACTTGCTAAAAATACGGGCGCTGATTATTTTGTACAGGATGGGTTTGGTGTTGTCCATCGTGCCCACGCGAGCACCGATGCGATCACTCATTTCTTGCCAAGTTCAGCGGGGTTGTTGCTTGAGAAAGAATATCGCATGATTACGGCAGCGATGACAGACCCAAAGCGTCCGCTAACAGCTATATTGGGTGGTGCCAAAATCAGCGATAAGATAGCGGTTATCGAGAAATTTGTGGCAATTGCGGATCATATCGTTATAGGTGGTGCAATGGCGAATACATTTTTGAAGTTTCGTGGCTTTCCGATTGGTAAGAGTAAAACCGAAAAAGGCCTCGATGAAGTTGTCGGTCGTATCTACGAGGCCGCCAATAAAAAGACAGAAGATGTTGATGGATTTTTGGAGTTGCCAAGTGATGTCGCCGTCGCCAAGGAAATAAACGACACAGTCAAGCGCCATGTGATCGATGTAAAAGATGTGAAAGGCGATGACATCATTCTCGATATTGGCACCAAATCAATCGAACGTGTTGTTAATGCAATTGGTCGTTCAAAAACAGTGGTATGGAATGGCACCATGGGAATGGCAGAGTTACCTCATTTTGCTCATGGGTCTGCTCGTGTTGCCCTGGCTCTTGCCGAGAAAAAGTCTAGTCTCATGAGTGTTGTCGGTGGCGGTGATACAGCAGATTTTGTAATGGACTGGGACGGTCATGATGGTGTCAGCTTTCATCACGTTTCTACGGGTGGTGGCGCAAGTATAGAGTTGATGGCGGGTGAGAGGCTGCCGGGTATCGAAGCTCTTATGGACGCATAGGGGGTGGATAGGATACACTAAACATAACAATTATGAATACGCGCAAAAAACTCATTATCGGTAACTGGAAAATGTACAAAAATGTCAGTAATGCCAGTTTGTTGCTTAACAGACTTGAAAAAGTTGTTGCCGTCTATCGTGATGTTGATGTTGTACTGTGTCCAACGATGTTAACCCTCCAGTCATTGAGTCTGCAGGTTAACCGCCGCCAGTTCAAGCTTGGTGCTCAGAACTGCTATTGGCGCGATGAAGGTGCATTTACAGGTGAAGTATCGGCCGCTCAGCTGAGCGGGGTTGTTGATTATGTGCTTATTGGTCATTCTGAGCGTCGTCATATATTTGGTGAAAGCGAGAAAGATATTCGCGCCAAGGTGCAGGCGGCAATCCGCAATCGCCTCCGACCTGTTATCTGTGTTGGTGAGACGGCTGCCCAGCGTGTCGACGGTGAGACAAGAGCTGTCATTCAAGACCAAGTTGTCAGTGCCCTCGCAAATATCACCTCAGATGAAATCGATACAATCTCAATCGCCTATGAGCCCGTCTGGGCGATCGGTACGGGTGAAAATGCACAGCCTGCAGATGCTGAGAAGGTTGCACAGATTATTCACAAGCAAGTCACGACATTGTATGGTGAACAGGCAGCCGATGCGATACGCATACTCTATGGTGGGAGTGTTAATGATCAGAATGCCGCCTCGTATATGACAGGGTCACGAATTGATGGGTTATTGGTCGGCGGTGCGAGCCTGACCCCACAAATATTTGCCAAGATCGTCGATGAAGCGCATAATAACCATAACGATAAAAAAGTGTAGGGTGGGGAAATGAAAGATTTTGACTTTGATGAGCTAGACCGCGCGGTAAGTTCCGTGCTAACGAAGAAAAAACAATCGACTGATCCAGTAGCGACTGATTCCTCTGTGGCAGTGCCTGTATCCCAGGTCTCGCCGGCAGCTGATGCGTCGCAAACGAGTACGAGTAGTGTCTCAACGACAGAGCCAGCCGAGCCAGCCGAACCAGGTGCCGTACAGACACCTCCTGTTGCACTTGAAGAAGTGGCGGAGCCTGCAAGCGATGAGACTGCTCGCGATGATGAGAGCGCCCAGACACCTCTAGAGGCGCATGAAGATAATATGCACAGTAACAGCAACGATGATCTTCCCGAGGTACCCATGGTTAGTTCTCTATCACCTGCTAAGGATGAGGCAGACAGGAGAGAGAACGATAGCGATAACACGGATGTCCCCAGTGAACAGACCGACCAGACACAGTCAAATCTAGAGCCTGTTGAGTCAAGCCTAACACACGATGACCAGCTTCATGATGAGAAGACAGCTTCTGATGAACCCCATGACGACAACGACCAGATGAGTGATGAAGAGTCTGATTCGCACACTGAAAATACACCCGAAGAAGATTCCCCTGTTCATGAAAATACGAGTGAAGACCGTGATACAGCCGATAATTCTGACGAGGTCACTGCTACGAATACTGATGATTCAAATACTTCAGATCCTTCTCAAGATGTGGTTGCGCCACGGCGAGGTCGATTTATGGACATGGTACATCCTTCTGCAGATATGAAATCTGAGTCGAAACCGATGGGGCCACGTAGCGGCGTCACGATTACTCCGTCAAGTGACTTTTCGGTAGCACCAGATGATGAGCAGAATGAAGTCGGCGTATCAACTATCGATGCCACTCCAAGTATTACTGAAGAAGTGGAAGAGCCGGCAACATCAGATTTGTCGCTTGATACCGAGACTCAGGATGAACCTGTCGATGAACCAGGTGATGATGCAGTAGCGATTGATACAACAACGCCATTTATCCCTGATGTACCTGTCGAGAAACGACCACTCAATGCGCTACCAGCTGATGGCCTAGGCGACACTTCGAGTGTATCGCTCGATGAAAAGGCGTCGGTGGTGGCGACTGGTGATTCAGGACAAACACCACGAGAATTCGCCCCTGATGTTATGGCAGTAGAGGCCAATGAGACCGTCGGTGAGACCGAGCAATCAGCAGACAACACGAATCCCGATACATCGAATACTACGTCAACTGATGTCTCGCCAGCCACTGCGGCAGCCGCGGCCGAACAGGAGCCACACCCGGTCTTTGACGCAAGTTCATATCAGCAGCCACTCGCGAGCACAAAGCCAAAGTCATCGATGATGATATGGGGTATTGTCGTACTGATCTTGTTTCTTGTCGGAGCATCGATTGGCGTGTTGTATTTTCTATACGGTCAACAATAGCGGTTTTTCGTTACAATAGATAGGATGACTCATTCTATTTTAGATGGACTTAATGATGCGCAAAAAACTGCCGCCCTTCACGATCAAGGCCCATTGTTGATATTGGCGGGCGCAGGCTCGGGCAAGACCAAGACGCTGACGCATCGTATCGCTCATCTATTAGACCGAGGAGTGCCATCGGGCGCCGTCCTTGCGGTTACGTTTACGAACAAAGCAGCCAAGGAAATGCGCGAGCGTCTCGCCGTATTGACGGGTGAAGATGCCAATAATCGTAGCTTTATGCCTTGGATGGGGACATTTCACTCCATTTGTGTGCGTATGCTTCGCTTTGACGGTGAGCATATTGGCATTCCAAAGAACTTTATAATTCTTGATGAGGCTGATCGGCTTAGTCTTGTAAAGCAGGCAATGAAACAGCTCGGTATCTCTGAAAAATCATTTACGCCTCGCGGAGTAAGTTCACTCATAAGTGGTGCCAAGAATGATCTCGTGTCGCCAGCTGATTATGCCAGTCTTGCGAAGTTGCCACAGCAAAAAGCAGCGGCAGAGGTCTTTCCTGTCTATGAGCGGCTGCGAAAAGCCACAGCGGCGCTGGATTTTGATGATCTGATTGCCGAAGCTGTGCGACTGCTGAAATCATCTGATGAACTCCGTAGCCTATGGCAAAAACGCTTTCAATATATCATGATCGATGAGTACCAAGACACCAATGCCGCACAGTATCGGCTCATAAAACTTCTGACCGGCGAAGCAAAAAATATCTGTGTTGTCGGTGATGATTGGCAGTCAATTTATAGTTGGCGTGGAGCAGATTTTACCAATATCCTTAACTTCGAGCGCGACTATCCTGGTGCGGCCGTCGTAAAGTTGGAGCAAAATTATCGCTCTACCAAACCGATTCTTGATGCTGCGCATAATGTCATTACCAAAAATACACAGCGTACTGACAAGAAGCTAACGACCGACAAACACGGTGGGTTACCCGTGCAAGTGATGTATGTTGGTTCTGAATTGCATGAGGCGGAGAGCGTGGTGACACGGATCAAAAGCACAGTTGATCTTCGGGCCCGGTGCATGCGCGATCACGCAATCCTCTATCGAACAAATGCCCAGTCGCGTGCCATAGAAGAGATGTGTATCCGCTATGGTGTACCATATCGTATTGTTGGCGGGACGCGGTTTTATGATCGCAAAGAGATTAAAGACGTCATTGCTTACCTACGGCTTTTATATCAGCCGCAGGATCGGCCGAGTTTTTCACGGATTGTCAATGTACCAACGCGCGGACTTGGTGCGACCAGTGTCGAGAAATTTCTTATCTGGCAGTCGCAGACAAGTATGGATTTGATCGAGGCAATGAACTCCGTCGATCTCTGTAGTGCGCTTACTCCTCGTGCAAAGACGGCACTACGCGAACTTGGTGAAGCGCTACAAAAACTCCAGGCCGAGATGGTAGCCACTAATCTCGCTGATATGATCGAACTCATCATCAAGCGATTTCGCTACTTGGATTTCCTGGACGATGGCACGCCGCAAGCCGAGGATCGTATGGCTAACGTGAGGGAGCTCGTGACGGATGCTCGGGAGCGAGCCGACCTTGATGTGCCGGGATATCTTGAGGAAATATCATTGATTTCTGATCTTGATATGAGCGACAGTTCGCAAGATGCTATTACCTTGATGACACTTCATGCTGCCAAGGGACTCGAGTTTCCGGTGGTATTTATGATTGGTTTAGAGGAGACGATTTTTCCGCATACGCGCGCTCTTTATGACCCTGAGCAGATGGAAGAAGAGCGACGACTCTGCTATGTCGGTATGACACGGGCACGTGAAGAACTTTATTTGAGCTCAGCCAGTAGTCGCATGATTTTTGGCACGACACAGCACAACCCACCGTCTCGATTCCTCAGTGAGATTGAAGTCAGTGAGATCGCACCAGCTAGCAGCGCATATGGCATGAAGTTTACTGATGAGCCGCACTATGAGAGCGACGAGGAGCTTAATCTATCGGTTGGCGATGGTGTACGACATGGAGTATTTGGTAGTGGTGTCGTGACGCATATCGATGGAACGGTTGTAACGGTTGCGTTTCGGGGTAAAGGGGTTAAGAAGCTCAACGTTGCTTTTGCGCCACTGGAGAAGCTTTCATGATACATGCTATTGGTCGATGGGCCTACACGGCTGCCAAGCCGTTTATCGCATACTTAGTCTCGAGGGAGCGGCCGCGAGTTCGTGTTGAAATACGCAATAATAAAAAACAGGTACTGCTCGTCAAATCATGGTTCAGTAGTCAGAAGTGGGAGTTACCAGGTGGCGGTATCAATAAAGGTGAAGCGCCATCACGTGCTGCCGTGCGTGAAGTGTATGAAGAGACAACGCTAGTAATTGATCGCAAGCGCTTGTCATATCTGACGACACTCCCTGCCGCTTATCCACTACGCTGCGACCTCGTAATTTATAACGTGATGATCAAAAAAATGGAGTTAAAACCACTTTCTGGCATCTATAAATTTGAAATAATAGATAGAAAATGGTATGATATAGATCAACTCCCTGAAAATATTGGGCGAGTCAGTGAAGCGATTATCAAGAGAGAATTTGAAGAAACCAGCTAAGGAGTGGGCAGAGAGATTTGCCCAAACGTAGTAAGTTTTATATAATGCTACATACTGTTGTGAGTACAGAATACACAAATAGAATATTACAGCGTGCCCGCCTCCACTATAGGATCTGGGCCCTGTGTGCTGTTCTCGCTATCTTCGCGCTGGTTATGTTATCGCGTCAAGTGACGGCTATCGATGTCGCATCTTCTGCTGACCAACACCTTTTGACTGTCTATGACCAAGGCGATGAGAAGACATTTATTACCAACAAGACAACGATTGGTGCAGCCTTGCGCGAGCAGAATATTGCCATTGAAGAGGTTGATGCTGTTGAACCGGCAGTGACGACTAAACTTGAAGCAAAGTCATATACCGTCAATGTTTATCGTGCTCGCTCTGTTATCGTCGAAGATAATGGCGTTAAAACGCAGGTACTTACCGCCGAACAAAGCCCAAAGAAGATTCTTGCCAAGACGGGCGCTGTCCTTTACAACGAAGACAAAACCGAGTTTCAGCTTGCTAGTAGCCCGCTGGCCGAGGGTGGTGCTGGGCTGCGACTTGCTGTTAAGCGAGCTCCCGTTGTTAACTTCGTTCAGTACGGGAAACCCGTTGAGATTCGCACATGGGCCCGAACGGTTGGTGAACTGCTGAAAGAAAAAGGAATTGTTCTCGGTGCGCAGGACGGTCAATCATTGCCAAATCACACACCGATTACACATAACATGAACCTCGCTGTGTGGCGGGACGGCAAGCAGACAATGACACAAGAAGAAGTCGTTGCACGGCCCACTGAAGAGATTAAAGATGCCGACAAAGAGTACGGTAGCCGTGAAGTTCGCACCCAGGGTAGCGATGGTAAAAAGACGGTGACTTATGAAATTGAGATGAAAAATGGGCAAGAAGTCTCACGCAAGGCTATCGCGAGCGTTACGACTGTCGAGCCAGTCAAGCAAGTCATTGTCATTGGTACACGCTTTAAGGGCGCTTACACATCACCGACCGAGAACGAGACAATCACCTGGAATTACCTCATTGGTAAAGGTCTTACCCGTGAGCAAACTGCTGGTGTTATGGGTAATCTTATGCAGGAGCATGGCTTTAATACGACGGGTGACGGCTTGGCGCAGTGGACGGGTAGTCGCAAGGCAAAGCTACTATCGATGCCCGATCCGTATAATATCTATACCCAGCTCGACTTTATGTGGTCAGAACTATCAGGTGGCTACGCGAGTGTACTGGGCCAGATCCGTGCCTCATCGACTGTCGAAGGTGCTGTCGTGGCATTCCAGAACGGCTACGAGCGTTGTGGCGTCTGTGCTGAGGGCAAACGTATCCAGTTTGCATACAATATCCTTGCGAGCCACTAAATGCCCAAAAAAGAACTTGGCCAACACTGGCTTCGTGATCGCTACGTCCTTGAGACGATTGTTGATTGCGCGTACATAGAACCAGGCGATACCGTGCTCGAGATTGGGCCAGGCCTCGGCACAATGACCAGCGTACTGCTTGGGCATGGTGCGAGCGTGATAGCGATTGAATACGATGAAGACTTGGCGCGTAAATTACCCGGGCAGTTTCCCGGCAAGGACTTGACGGTAGTCAACCAAGATATTCTTTCTTATGATGCATCGGAATTACCTGATGATTTTCTTGTGGTTGGTAATATTCCGTATTACATCACGAACAAAATCGTTCGCAAAATATCCGAAGATTCCAAGCGTCCGAGTAGGGCAGTACTTCTTGTCCAAAAGGAAGTCGCCGAGAGGCTTGCGGCAATCCCAGGTGAAATGAGCCTCCTGTCGCTATCGGCGCAAGTATTTCACGAGGTATCACTGGGCCCTGTAGTAGGCCGTGAATTATTTACGCCAGCACCAAAAGTTGATAGTCAAGTTGTTATCTTTGATCGTCGTGATCAACCGCTTGTACCGACCGATCAGCAAAAGGAATTCTTTCGACTGGTCAAAGCAGGCTTTTCGGCTCGCCGCAAAAAGCTGCGTAGCTCACTAGCGGGTGGTTTAAATCTAGATAAATCAGAAGTCGAATCGTTACTTACGTCTGCCGGTATACTACCCGATGCTCGCGCTCAGGAGTTATCGATAGAGGATTGGTTGAAATTGTCAGCAAATAATAAATGAGCAGTTTTATAAGGTGCTCAGCTTAGGTTGATGGATTAAATCCATCCGACATAGCGCGGTGATGCTGATCCTGATGCTTTAGCAGAAGATAAAGAATAAGTAGAAAGGCGTCATGAAGAAAACCTTACAGGAAGTAACGAGAAAAAGGGTACTTTGGCCCATAGGGCTAGTGGCTGGCGCTATAATCCTGTTCGTCGTAGGATCACAAGCCTTAAATGCTCCCCAGCGTGCTTTGGCGCGCGATTCGCATATAGTTGCAATTGCGACTCTTCAGGACTCTTTAGGTAAGTTTGATTACATATCGTCCGAAAATACAGAATGTGGCTCAAAGAGCATTATTGAGCGAAGCTGCACGATGATTAACCATATTTTATTAGCTGATCGTGATGTGTCACAAGAAAAAATAAGTAACTATTTACGTGAAAATGGTTGGTTTAATTCGTCATGGCCTGAGAAGAAAGAATATTTTGTACAATCCTCATCTTCAAATGCCGTCATAACGGCAACAGCGAATGTTACACGCCATTTTAACGAGCCGAAAATGCGTGGCGGAGCAATAACAAGTAGGATCGCCATCATCGAGAGTCGAGAATTACCGCCTGCAGATGGAGTAAATTTTCGCAGTACAGGATTTATGTATTCTGACCAGAGTGTCTTCCATGCCGTGCAGGATAAAAAGGCTGAGAAATACTACCTCGTTACTCTCCAGACAGATTATTCTCAGTATCTCTGGTAGTATTGCGATGATACACTAGAGTACATGCATACCTATAAACCAGTTCGGGATTTTGCTGATGGCGTGAGGATAGCGTTTTCGGGTGTCGAAGATGGTTCGATGGCGGCCGGTGGTGGCAAACCATCACTTCCAGGGCATGAAAAAAATGCCGAGTTATTTTTAAAAACTTGTGGCTTTGAGGCAAAGTCTCGGGCTAAAGTATTTGTGACATACCTACCAGAAAATACCTACACGCATATTGATCGAGTTGATGAGAGTACGACGGGAGCTATCAAAAGCGACGCATTATTTACGACGATGAAAAACCAGGTAATTACATTGCCGGTAGCAGATTGTATTGCGACTGTCGTCTATGATCCAGTAGTGCCACTACTTGGCGTATTACACCTGGGGCGTCACGCTAGTGTCGCTGGGCTTATCGAAGAGTTTGCTATCCGCGTTGCTGATGAGTGTGGCTCAGATCCGTGTGATTGGCATATCTGGATGAGCCCGAGCCTCAAATCCGATCATGACGTCATGGATTATTTTGATCCGCCGTACATAGAGCAGTGGCAAGGATTTATGAGAGTGCGAGACGATGGTAAGATCCATATTGATATCCCAGGTCACAATCGTGAACGGTTTGAGCGACTTGGTGTACCCCAGGCGAATATATACGTGAGTCCTCATAATACTTATACTGATGAACGATATTTTTCACACCGTGCTGCCACGGAGCTGGGTCATGCTGAGCGTCAAGGCCGCATGATGGTCGCCGCCGCGCTCGAGTAATCTGTTACAATGGGTGGGAATGAGTAAAAAATTATACATCACAACCGCTATTCCCTATGTCAACGCAAAGCCGCATATCGGTAATGCGCTTGACTACCTGATCGCGGATATCTGGGCGCGTTATCATCGACAAAATGGCCAGGATGTACGGTTCCAGGTGGGCGTCGATGAGCACGGCAACAAAGTCGCTGCCAAAGCTGCCGAAGCTGGCATGACACCGCAAGCATATGTCGACAGTATGTATGGCAATTTTGAGGTGCTGATGAAAGCTGTCGGGACTAGCTATACTGATTTTATTCGCACGACTGACGAACACCACAAACGATCTGTCCAATATATTTGGGAGAAGCTACAGCCGTATATCTATAAAGGAACCTATACCGGCTGGTATTGTGTTGGTGATGAAGCGTTTTTTACTGACAAAGAAGTCCAGGCCACAGGTGGCGTCTGCCCTAACCACAGCAAACCTTACGAACATTTATCTGAAGAGAATCATTATTTCAAATTAAGCGCTTTTACTGAGCAAATCCGCGAGGCACTGGACAACCACAAATTTGAGATCGTACCAGAATTCCGTAAAAATGAGCTCCTGAAACTTCTCGAGAGCGGTCTTGAAGACATCAGTATTTCTCGTCCAAAGAAGAATCTGTCATGGGGTGTTCCCATCCCAGGTGATGATACCCAGGTGATGTACGTTTGGATCGATGCGCTCAGTAACTACATTACAGTACTAGGATACCCAGAGAACGAAACATGGCGTGAGTACTGGCCTGCAGATGTGCAGGTCGTTGGCAAAGATATTATGCGTTTTCATGCCGCTATCTGGCCAGCGATGCTGATTGGTCTTGATGTGTCACTCCCTAAAAAACTTCTCGTTCATGGACATATCGGTTCGGGTGGAGTCAAGATGAGTAAGAGTATTGGTAATGTCATTGACCCGATGGAAGTTATAGAAAATTATGGGGTGGATGCCTTTCGTTACTACTTTGCGCGACATATTCCGACTATGGATGATGGCGATTTCACCTGGGAAAAGTTTGAGACAGCCTACAATACCGAACTCAGCAACGACCTCGGTAATCTCGTCCAGCGAGTAGTAGCAATGGTAAATCGTTACCAAGAAGGCGTGATCGGCGATGGTGTCCGTGCGCATCACGATAGCCAACTGTACCACGACGCGATGCACCAGCTTAACTTTAATCAAGCACTCGATGAAGTGTGGGTGAGTGTGCGCTCGCTGAATCAATACCTCGAGGATGTCAAGCCGTGGATTGTTGCCAAGACTAAAGATACTGACCCAGAATCAGCCGCTCACCTAGAAGAAATCCTTCTCCATAGCGTCGGCACTCTTGAACAAATTGCTGGACTGCTCATGCCATTTCTACCGACCACAGCTGAGACGATCCACCGTATCTTTGCCGATGGAGTGATCTCGAGGTATGATGGTGTACTTTTCCCTAAAAAATATCTACACACCCCAGAGCCAACCCGCACGAAAGCCAGTTAGTCCGCTATTTTGACTATGATACGCGACAATACTTTTACCGATACACACTGTCATATCCATGAAGAGAACTTTGCGGATAGTGAAGCGGCGTATCAACGAGGCCTTGAGGTGGGTATTGGCCGCATGATTATGGTTGGTACTGACGTGAAATCATCGCATGAGGCAGTGGAATTCGCTGCATCACACACACGATCGTGGGCGGCAATAGGTATTCATCCGCATGAGGCAGCTCGTGAGGGGAAACACATCGAAGCATTGCGACATGTACTATCGACCCCCCGTGCAAGTAGTGCGAAATCTACCAAGATTGTCGCTGTTGGCGAGATCGGTTTGGACTATTATTACAATCATTCACCGCGTGATGTCCAGATCCGCGTCTTTGAGGAACAGCTACAGCTGGCACTCGATCATCATTTGCCGATATCGTTTCATGTGCGCGAGGCTTTTGATGATTTTTGGCCGATTTTCGATAATTTTAAGGGCCTTAGAGGCGTATTACACAGCTATACCGACAATATGTCAAATATGGAGAAGGCTCTCACGCGTGACCTCTGGATAGGTGTTAATGGTATTTCGACATTTGCCAGGGACAAACAAGAGCTGTATAGGGCGATTCCGTATGAAAAAATTCTATTAGAAACAGATGCGCCCTACTTGACGCCACATCCACATCGTGGTAAAGTCAATGAGCCTGCACTATTAGAGCACGTTGCCAATCATATAGCGAATCTCCAGTCTATCAATCTCCAGGAGCTCTCGCGTGCGACGGAAGCTAGTGCGACAACACTATTTCATCTCAAATAAACACGAAAAATACCCACTCACTATTATTAATCGTGGAGAGATTGACAAGTGGTACTTACAACCGATAATCACAATTATGTTATTCCCTCGTCCTCGCAAGAAGCGATGACTGCTGAATTTGACCAGTTAACTCGTTCATCGCATTATGCACGCGATGGTGTGCCAATGGATACTCAGCCCGAGGGGCTTCTCGAGGTCAATGACGTGAATCGCGCCCGTCAAGGCGTCAACAATGTTTATAATGCAATAGGCCATGAAAGCCGGACATCACTTGGTAATTTTATGGCCGAGAGAATCAACTTGCATGAAGAAACACCAGCAGAATCACGGTGGGTTGATGCAATTCATGATACTCGTAGTCATGCCACGCCTGCCGAGTCGATCAACAAGGAATGTGTGGCTCCTCTTGAGGCGTTTGATCTACGCGGTATTATACTAAGTGGTCAGTGGATCAAGAATGTTCGCAGTGCTGCCATTGAGCAAAGTGTACGTAACCCAGCTAGTCGCGATACACAGGCAATTCGCAATAAAGCAGCGGATCAGTAAGGAAAATAGCAATGAATCTCTTTCAAAAAGCCATTACGCTTATCTCTGGCTCTCCGAAAGATATTGATCGACCGCTAAAGCCATTGACTGAGCGCGAGTTGATTGAGCTCGAGTCTGACCTTGGTCGCTACCTATTTGGTGCTGTCCCGAAAGGGCATCGCCGTGAATTCTTTTGCCTTGATGATCAGACATGGATTTGGTACGAACAGTGGAAAGATGCTGATGGTACGAATCATGAGCGTACAACACGCTACGAAGTTCACCAAAATGGTATCCTCAAGTCCTATGATGGCGGCAACTACAAATACCTTGATGAGCAGGAGATGCAAAATTTTGGTCTCGCTGTTCGTCTGTACTACGAGCAAGTGATGCGCGGTATCTATAAACGTGATCCGACTACAGGCAAAGAACTGACGAATGCACCGAGTTCTGCTCCTGGTATACAATAGATACATGAGTGGGAGCTCGATTTATCTCGATTATGCAGCCGCTACCCCGCTAGATCAGCGGGTTTTGTCGGTTATGGAGCCTTACCTTCATGAAGAATTTTATAATCCATCAGCACTGTATCAATCAGCTCGTACGGTACGGTATGCCTATGAAGATGCCCGTCATCGCTTGGCGATGGTCATCGGAGCCAAGCAACATGAAGTGATTATCACTGCAGGTGCTACCGAATCGATACATATTGCGGTGCAGGGGGTTATTGGTCACTATGGAGGGTCAATTGCCATCAGCCGCAGCGAGCATGCGGCAGTGATCGGAGCGGCATCTGCTCATCCTACATCATGGATTGAGGTTGATCAGAGAGGCTATGAGTCAGTCGAGGCGGTGAAGAACGCGATCGATGATGGCACGACACTGGTAAGTGTTGCCTATATTAACAATGAGCTCGGTACTGTTCAGCCACTGCGAGCCATTGCACGGCTCATAGAGGAAATACGCGAGACACGTCGGGCGGCTGGTAATACAACGCCGATTTTTTTCCATACCGATGCGTCTCAGGCGCCGGGGCTGCTTGATATTTCCGTCTCACGACTTGGTGTTGATATGATGACGCTCAATAGCGGCAAATGCTACGGCCCCAAGCAAGTCGGGTTGCTATGGGTACGAGCAGGGGTAGAAGTAACGCCATTTATTCGCGGCGGCGGACAAGAGAACGGTATACGATCTGGCACGGAAAATGTAGCGGGGGCAGTCGGATTTGCCGAGGCATTAACACGCGCAGTTAAGCATCGTGCACATGAATCGCATCGTCTTGCTGTACTTCGCAGTAAACTCGAGCAGATTATTACGAGCTCAATTGGTGATGTAGTCGTCAACGGTCATCCTAAGCAACGTGCACCACATATTTTACATATTTCTGTGCCAGGCCTTGATGGTGAACGAGCTGTTTTTGGGCTTGATGAACGGGGCGTGATGGCGGCGACAGGATCGGCCTGTGCGGCAAACAATGGTACGCGCTCGCACGTACTCACGGCAATTGGTATGAGTGACGAATTAGCCGATGGGAGCTTACGATTTAGTCTGGGACGATCAACTACCGAAGACGAAATCACCCGAGCGGGTGCAATTATTACCGAGGTGGTTGCCGAGGAGCGTACCAGGTGATGCGCTTGCTGCTCATCATCGCGGCATCTATCTTTGCACTGGTCGTGTTTGCCGTGCCAGCGTACCTAGGGCCAGATGACTTAAAGCGCTGTGACCGCCCAAGTGTTGGGACGTGCGAGCCAGCTGATGCAATTGTGGCAATCAGTGGCGGCGACACAACAGCCCGCACTGGTGAAGCGATCGATCTCTACAAGGCTGGATGGGGCAAGAAATTAATTTTTTCTGGCGCGGCGGCAGATAAGTCAGGCGCCAGTAATGCCGAAGCCATGAAGCGGTATGCGATAGGTCTTGGCGTGCCAGCTGAGGATATAGAGATCGAAGAATTTGCACAAAATACCGCCGAAAATGCAGTCAATACGGGTCTCTTCATCCATAATAACAATCTCAAAAAGATCATTCTCGTGACCAGTGCCTACCATCAACGACGCGCAAGCCTGGAATTCCGTTTGCGACTTGGCGAACACGTCACCATTGTTAATCACCCTGTTGCTCATGATCGGCAATGGACAGAAACATGGTGGATGACGCCTTCTGGGCTATGGTTGGCGGGCAGTGAACTTATTAAAATCATGCTATTTCATATATCGGCTGGTGTTTTATGAGCCGTGTATTTGTCGGTATGAGTGGCGGTGTGGATAGTTCAGTGACGACGGCACTCCTTGTTGATCAGGGCTATGATGTTACAGGCATCTATATGAAGAACTGGACGCAAGATTTACCAGGTATGCGCTGCCCGTGGGCTGATGATCTTGCCGACGCCAAGCGTGTTGCTGTACAGCTAAAAATTCCGTTTCGTGTCTATGATTTTCAAAAAGAATATAAACAATACGTTGTCGATTATATGGTTGCTGAGTATGAGGCTGGGCGGACACCAAACCCCGACATAATGTGCAACCAAGAAGTAAAATTTAACCTATTTCTCAAGGCTGCACTCGCAGACGGTGCAGACATGATCGCCACTGGACATTATGCGGTGCGCCAGAGCGCACAGAGGGAAGAAAAATTATGTATGGCAAAAGACACCAACAAGGATCAGACATATTTTCTCTATCGGGTGACAGCTGAGGCCCTAGCAAAGACACTATTTCCGCTTGGGATGCTTGAAAAGACAGAGGTTAGATCCATCGCAGAACAAAAAGGCCTTATCACGGCCCGCAAAAAAGATAGTCAAGGAATTTGCTTTGTGGGGTCAGTCGGTATCAAGGAGTTTTTGAGTCAATATGTTACGACTCATCCAGGTGAAATTATCGAGAAGGAGTCAGGCACGGTTATTGGCCATCATGATGGAGCGATATTTTACACTATCGGTCAGCGACATGGGCTGAACGTTGGTGGTGGTTTGCCGTATTATGTTGTCGCTAAAGATATGACGCAAAACAAAGTATTCGTGAGTCGTAATCTCGATGATGAGTCTATGTGGCGGACAACAATGACGCTTCGAGATATACATTGGATTAACAACCCACCTACGCCAGGAGAAAAACTCCATGCACGTCTTCGTCACCGTGGTGCATTATTGCCATGCCGTCTGGATGGTGTGACGCTCCATTTAGATGAGGCGGAGCGTGCCGTAACGGCCGGACAATCAGCGGTGTTATACCAAGGCAATATAGTACTTGGCGGTGGGATTATTGCATAGTTTTGAGCGAGTGCATTTGTCTATCGACGCTACGCTTACTCGCGCGTATAATGACGATATAACAAGGAGGCAGCATGGGACTACTAGACGGACTTAAAGGTATGTTTAAAAAAACTGGCGATCTAGAAAAATCGATTGACAGCGCACAGAAGCAGGCTGAAAATGTAACGAAAATGATCCCCGGTGATGCCGATGACAAGTTCGTTGATGGCGCCAACAAACAAGTTGACCAGATCCAGAAGAAATTTGACGATATCAAGAAAAATATCCCTGGAGCATAGAGTATATGGACGTTCATGACGATACTGGGCTTGAATCATCACGATCTAGTGAACTTCAGCCGACGCGACCATCAACCCGGTCAAGGATATATCTCGCTATTGCCCTTGTTGTGGCGGTGGCAGTTGCGGCTGGCTTGATATGGTATATCACACATCAAGAGGACAGTCCTGTTCAGTCGAGTACTATTCCTGCAGTCAATAAAAAAACAGCACCAAAGGTATCGGACGATCAGCTGCTGGCAAAATTTATCAAGCCAACCACCGGCGAGACCTGGTATGAGACGCGCAAGCCGATTGCTGCACAAGGATGGTTCAAGAGCGAAGATATTGCAACCTACCTTACCCAAGGCGTGAGTGCCGACAAAGCTGAAGCGAATCGTCAAGAGAATATGCCGGTGTATTTTGAAGTCGGCACACGAAGTGGCAATACAATTATCATGGTGCATTCTCCTCCAGATATGTCTGGGCGTGTTCCTATGATGTTTGAGAAAAAACCTGATGGTACCGTTGCCTATATTGCACGACCTCAGACATTTACGCCCGAATTGAGTGCGACAGACAGACAATCTTTCAAGGAAACATTTAATGCTACGGTTGCAATTGACGATACCGTGCACTACGACTCACTGAGTATTCCGAGTTACTTCGCACTAGATAATGGGGAAAAAGTAACGCGCACTGAGTATAGCCAGCTGGGGAGTATCGGTGCCCCCGCAGCAACAGATGGTGTCACGCGAGTCAAAGTTGCCGATTATGGCCGCAATGCGCTTTATCGCGTAGAGCGCACTTATACGGATACAAAACTCACAAATATTGGCTATGAGTTAATGACGCTGCTTGGAGCTACCGTTAGTCTAGACTATGCGCCAAATACGCTGAGTCTCGAGAAATATTCGTGGGAAAATGGTCAGGCTGCCCAAGGCAAAGATTACAGCGGCAAGCTCGTGTTTGATAATGCCAAGCCAATTGCCAGGGGATGTGGTGGCGTAGTTGTTGCCGTTACCCGCGCAGATGGACTAAAAAGCTCGGATATTGTTGCGATCGGTAAGACTGATACGGGCCGCGTTGTCTATCAGCCAAAAGATGATGCAAATACACTGTTTAAAAAGAGTTACGATGAGTATGTCCAGTGGCAAAAAACAACCGATCAGCCAGCTGTATCATTTGAACAGTATAAATCGGCTCATGGCATGATAATTATTAAGAATGCGAGCGATGAACTGCTCGTATATGTACGCGAACAATACGCTCCATCCTACGGATGCGCCAAACCTGTTGTGTATCTCTATCCGACGAGTACGCAATCTGTTGATGTGCGGGTTGGTGCTCATGTCGTATTGTCTGATCCTTTCTACCCCGAAGGTGGCTGGCGAGGTGTCACTGCTCGACCGGATGGACAGCTATCATATGGCGGCCGGACGTACGAGTCATTGTTCTGGGAGGGCCCGGGCTATGGTGAGTATCCTGGTATCACATCAGGAACGGTTGTTAAACGTGCTGATGCAGAAACAACCATGCGTCGCCAACTTAAGCAGCAAGGTCTTACTGACAAAGAAATCGCCGACTTCATGGAGTTTTGGACGCCACGTATACCAGAAAAACCATATATTCGTTTGTCATGGCTTACGACTTCGCAGATGAACGTTCTCGCACCACTATATATCTCGCCAAAACCTGATACGGTGATCCGAGTATTCCTCGACATGAGTGGCTATGATTCACGTATTGTATTACCGCCACAAAAACTGTCGAGCATACCGCGAAGTGGCTTTACAGTTGTAGAGTGGGGCGGCGTTACACAAATGACGCGATAGTTTCTGGTGTCATTTATAAGGTGTCTGCATGTTGTCTTCTCAATCTGTTACAATAGGGTAGATGAATGCTCAACAAATTCGCAATGCCTATTTAAAATTCTTTGAAGATCGTGGTCATGTGATTATTCCACGGGCGCCACTCGTGCTTCGAGGTGATCCAACCACGCTTTTTACGGGCAGTGGTATGCAGCCGATGATCTCATATCTACTTGGTGAAACCCACCCCAAGGGTGTGCGACTGGTTGACAGTCAGACATGTCTCCGCGCGCAAGACATCGACGATATTGGTGATAATCGCCATACGACATTTTTTGAGATGCTGGGTAATTGGAGTCTCGGCGATTACTTCAAGAGCGAGCAAGTGCCATGGATGTTTGAATTCTTGACAGACGTTGTCGGGCTCGATCCGAGCAAGCTTTACGTAACATGCTATATGGGCAATGACGAATTTCATATACCCAAAGACACTGAAGCAGCCGAACTATGGGCGGAGTTATTTGCACAAAAAGGCCTTAGTAATGGCATGGCCGATATCGGTAGCGAAGAAGCAGGCTACCAGCGCGGCATCAAAGACGGTGAACGAATATTTTTCTACGATGGCAGCAAAAACTGGTGGAGTCGCAACGGTAACGAAGCCAATACGCCGGTTGGTGACCCGTGTGGGCCGGATAGCGAAATGTTTTATCTGTTTGATATTCCGCACAACCCCGAATTTGGTGAGCATTGCCACCCCAACTGTGATTGTGGGCGCTTTATGGAGATCGGTAACAATGTCTTTATGGCCTACAAAAAAGTCGCTGAAAGAAAATTTGAGCCACTTGCCAAACCCAATATAGACCATGGCTCTGGCCTGGAGCGTATCGCGGCGGCGGTGCTCAATGACCCTGATGTATTCAAAATCAGCCTCATGTGGCCGATTATCGAAAAGCTGCAAACACTGAGCAGTAAACAGTACGAGGACTACACAGAAAGCATGCGCGTCATTGCCGATCATTTGCGCGCCGCGACATTCCTGGCAGTTGATGGTTGCGTACCGAGCAATAAAGAGCAGGGCTATGTCATGCGCCGCCTGGTGCGTCGGGCGATTCGCTATAGTTTTGAGCTTGGTATCGAACAGAATTTTCTAGAGGCGATTGTACCAGTGATTGCTGATCTGTATCATGATGATTTTCCTGAAGTTGCCGAGAAGCGTGATGAAGTGATAGCGGTACTAGTGCGCGAGGAAAAGGTCTTTCGCCAGACGCTACGTAAAGGCCTCAAGCAGTTACACAAATTTGCTGATGACGGACTGACGGGCGTGGAGCTCTTTACGCTCTATGATACCTATGGGTTCCCAGTAGAGCTATCGGTGGAGGAAGCGACGAGCCACGGCATCGAACTTTCTGAAAATTGGCAGCAAGAATTTGAAATGAAGATGAACGAGCAGAGACAAAAGAGTCAAACGGCGCGAAAAGGTGTATTCAAGGGTGGTCTCGGTGGCGATTCACTGCAACATCGCAAGTACCACACCGCGACGCACCTCATGTACCAGGCACTACGTGATGTTCTTGGCGATCATGTCGTGCAGCACGGCAGCAATATCACCGAGGAGCGATTGCGGTTTGATTTTTCCCACCCGACGAAAGTGACCGATGAGCAGATCCGCCAGGTTGAATCTATTGTCAATGACCAAATAGCACGAGACCTAAAGGTTAGTTTTGCGGAGTACCCGACCAGTGAGGCAACGGGCCCGTTGGGTGCACTAGGGCAATTTGGTGATCGTTATGGAGATACGGTAAAAGTCTATACTATGATCGCCGATGATGCTGATAAACCGTTTAGTTTTGAGATCTGTGGCGGCCCTCATGTCGAGCACACGCTGCAGCTGAGTGAAGGCGACAAGGAATTTGTCATCACCAAAGAAGAATCCAGCTCGGCTGGTATTCGTCGCATCAAAGCTGTCCTTCGATAAGGATTGCTGCTTTATTGTGGTTAGGCAATTATATACTTGACGTTACCATTCACCCCTGATAAACTAGAGTTATG
>CAZKIA010000006.1:0-46376 GCA_964552765.1 uncultured Candidatus Saccharibacteria bacterium | reverse complement strand
CACATGCAGCCAAAACCCAACTACCGATATACCAAGCCCCGAAACAAACAGCATGGCCGCTGCCCTATCTCGACGTATATATGTACGAAGCTCGTTCATCACAAGCATCATCATTACTATCCATATGGCCACCCCGACAATTCCCGTCTCCTCGGCAACTTGTACATAATAGTTCTCACTGATCTGCGGCTGTGCACCATAAAATGATGCCGGCCCCGCACAGCCAAGTCCACAACCAAGCGGTTGCAGTGCGACACGCTCCAGGCCAAGCCATGTCTGCTCCCAATGTTTGTCTGTCGAACCTTCAGTCAGATGAGTATCGGTTGGACTTGAATGAAAAACTATCAGCCGCAATGCAGGAATCGTCGTCGCGGCATACAACACTACACAGGCCAACACAAAACTACCTGCTATGATACCGATTGCTAATGGCCGACGAAGTGTCTTTACGCCAGCTCGCATCACAACCGCCGCGACGATCACAACGAAACCCCCCAGCAGCGCACTTCGCGAACCAGAAATAAACATACCGATGAGCGATGCCGCCGCCAGAATCACCCGCTGGTGCCGACGAAGTTTTGCCATACAGGCAATACCAAGCGCAATGATCATCACTGCTCCAAAATCATTTGGCCCACGCATGGTTGCAAATGCCCGCCGTGCGGCATCATTTTGATCGATTGTCATCACTGGCGCAATTGTTTCAGGCCCATACCCAAAATGTGTCAAAAAATCCGCCGGCATGATCGTCACCTGTATAACCCCTAATATAACCACAGTAATTGTTATCCAAAAAATTATCTGAACGGTCTTCGCCCACCATTCACGCCCAATGCCGATCAATGCTGTCGTACCGTACACGATGCAAAATAGAAATATATACCTCAATCCAAATGCCAGGCCAGCCGCAAGCTGCGCCGATGGCGGATGCATGATGGCCGTCACAAGTAATGCCACAATACTAAAACTTACCATCGCAATAATGATCGGCTGAGCAAATAGTCGTTGTCGGCTTGCGCGATGCTGCAGTACCCACACAAAAAATATCAGAGCCAATACTGCAATGATGATATCGAGTAGTGATTTCCATAGCCATAAAGGCCCGACTGTTGTTCCAATCCATGTCGAAAGCAATCCATAAAAAGGTGTCACGAGTATTACACCGATCACAATGGTGCGCAACATGCTGATATAACGGCGCTCGCTCGCTGTGATAGTCTGTTGTATCATCACCTCTAATGGTACAATTAAGCTACATACTATGCCAGTCAAACCTGTTCGACTTTACACTATTGCACTGATCATTGCCGACACAGTGGCATTTCTCGCCGCCTTTGCGATTGCCTACAAACTTCGCGTTAGCTACGACAGCCGCGCATTACTCGCGATCATACCAGCGCGCGAATTTATGACGACATTTCTCATCCTTGTGCCGTTTTGGCTGATCACTTTTATGTCATTTGGCCTCTACAGCCCCTACGTCTACCAAAAGCGCCTGACCGAGTATGGCAAACTTCTCATTGCCTCGGCCGTTGGTATATTGATCGTCATTGGCTACGCCTATATCGTCGATAAACCAATATTCCCAGGGCGTGTCGTACCACTTTATGCAGCTATCCTCGTATTTTTCCTCGTATTACTTGCTAGAGAGTTTTTACGCATCATGCGCGATATCCTGTACCGCTACAATATCGGTACGCAACGCGTACTGATCATTGGCAACAACAATGCAACTGCTGAAATCGCTCGTAATCTATCGATCACGCATCGTTCTGGTTTTCGTGTTGTAGCGGTTGCGGGCAATGCCGGCAAAAATATGGCAGCTCATGTGTATAGTTCAGCCGAAGCCGCACTAAAGGATCTCAAAAAACTACGTATCGATACCATCATACAGACCAACCTCTATGACAACGCCGAGAAAAACCTCGTCATCATGGATGCCGCCCAGCAGCACCATATACAGTATTGTTTCATCCCGGGTGAAAATGAGTTTTATAGCGGCAAAAATAAGATTGATGTTTTTCTCGGCTATCCTATTATCAGTGTCTATAAGTCACCACTCATCGGCTGGGGTGAAGTTGTGAAGCGTGTCTTTGATGTAGTGGCAATCGTCATCACCATTCCTATTTGGGTACCGATCATGCTACTACTACTGCTGCTACAACTTATATTTAATCCAGACAATGTACTGTTTTCGCAGACACGTCTCACCAAACACAGCCGACCATTTAAGCTCTATAAATTTGGTTCATTTAACCCAAAATATTCAGGCCGCGACGATATAGAAGTCTTTAAAGAAATGGGGCGTGAAGATTTGATCACTGAGTTCAAGCGTGATTTCAAAGTCGAGAACGATCCACGCATTACTCCATTTGGACATTTCCTGCGCAAAAGTTCACTCGACGAATTCCCACAACTCATCAACGTATTAAAGGGTGATCTGAGCCTCGTCGGCCCACGCCCCTTACGTCCACATGAAGTCAAAGCCAAATATTCACACACCCACGGCGCACTACTCCATGAAGTGCAGGGCGGCCTGACTGGTCTGTGGCAAGTCTCCGGACGCAGTGATATAAATGAACGTGAACGTGTAGAACTAGAACTATTTTACGTACAAAACTGGAGTTTTTGGCTCGATATTAAAATATTGTTTAAGACAATTCTCGTCGTTATCAATCGCACCGGAGCTCGTTAGAAAATGGCTTCCCCGCGAATCGCACTTGTTACTGACTGGATCACTGACCTTGGCGGAGTGGCACGAGTTGACCTAGCGATACTTGATGCGTTCCCCGACGCCGATATATACACCTCTGTTTATGAGCCCGATCCTATTCTCAAAAAACTGTATGCAGGGAGAAAAGTCCATACCTCCTGGCTGCAAAAGCTACCACGTCCACTGCGCAAATTTCATAAATTATTTCCGATGCTACGAGTCAATGCATTTCGTAAACTCGACCTTTCTGCCTACGATATTATTATTAGCAGCAGTAGTGCTGAGAGCAAACAAATCCGTAAGACGCGGGATGATCAAGTACATATCTGCTACTGTCATACGCCTATTCGGTACTACTGGGTCACGCCCAAAGACTATATGAAAGACCCCGGATTTGGCTGGCTCAACTGGCCCGCGCGGATCGGATTCTGGCTAATGAAACCAGGCCTAAAGCGTGCAGATTATCAGGCGGCACAAGCTGTTGATGTGTTCATAGCAAATTCATCCGAAGTTCAAAAACGTATCAAGAGATACTACCATCGCGATAGTATTGTCGTGCATCCGCCTGTTGAATTTGAGCGCTTTGTGCCACACGCCAAGCGACTACTAGACCGCACATATTATCTCGCCCATGGTCGTCAAGTCAGGCCGTACAAGACACCCGAGATTGCAATTCGTGCCTGCAACGAGCTCAAACTTCCCCTCATCGTCAGCGGTGGCGGGCCCGACCATGAGCGACTCAAATCAATTGCTGGCCCAACGGTAACATTTGAGCATTTCCCTAGCGACGAGCGCGTCAGTGAGTTATTTGGCGGAGCACGCGGCTATATATTTCCGATCAAAGAAGACTTTGGCATTGTCCAGGTCGAAGCGCTCGCCGCAGGCGCACCCGTCATCGCCTATGCCCATGGTGGCAGCGAAGATATCATCCGTGACGGCGAAGGCGGCGTGACATTTGAGCCGCGCACTACTGGAGCACTTATAGAGGCTCTGCAAAGATTTGAAACATTGTCATTCCAGCCTGCCACCATGCAACGCATCGCCAAACGTTTTCACAAAAATCTCTTCATCCAAAAGATGAAGAAAATTGTGAATGATAATTACATATCGTAGTTATTGATTTTTAGGGAAGTAGAAGTCTAGAGCGGAATCATGACAGCTAATTATGCTTTTATTCTCCTGCAGCAATATTGACATCCCACAGACTGCATTCTTATATACTTTATGCTCGAGACTTAAGCTATGATTATTATTAAAATCATTTTTAAAATGATACTCGTTTAGCAAAATAAAGTTATCATTGAGTAGTCCCTTATACTGTTGAGGATCAATTTTTTTTGCAATTTCCATTTGGATATAGCAACTTGACACCTCATTTTCTTTAAATTTTTCACCTTTTCCATGGCAACTTTCACTATATTTCCATCCAGCGTCAATTTTATTGAATTCACCTTGAAGCGATAATATATCTTGCTTAAGTGTCATAAACTTTTGCTTGTCAGTATAGTGCACATACCAATTCCAGCTGATTATTACCACAGCAATAGGTAGTAAGACTAACCCTACAATCCTAGCTGTGCTATGTTTCTGAGGTTTTTTGGAGGATTGTTTTTTCATGCTTGTGATAATTGTAGATCAAGATGGCTCAAAAATGAGTTAAAGTCTGTTTATACACCTATTAGGAAATTTTATTGAGTTTTAGGGAAGTAGAAGTCGAGAGCAGAACCGCTACACTCTAGTAGTGACTTCTTCTTTAGGTTATTTTCAATGGGGATCTTAATTAGAAAACTGCAATTTACGTCATAGTTCTTGTGTTTCACAACAATCTCGCTATATTCATATCCTTGATGGGTAAACGTTGATTGCGAGGTAACTTTGAACTTTGCTTCTAAATTGCTACGGTATGCTAAAATTTTACCTTTATCTATAGAATCATTTGCCGTATCAATACCTAGCCCACAGCTTGAAATCTGATTTTCTTTAAACTTCTCTCCCTTTCCATGGCAGCCCTCACTATACTTCCAGCCAGTATCAATCTTATTAAACTCGCTCTGTAGCGACAGCATATCTTGCTTCAGGGTCATGAACTTCTGCCTATCTGTATAGTGCACATACCAATTCCAGCCAAGCAACATTACCACGGCTGATAGTATAGTCAGCCCAATAATCTTGGCTGAGCTTTGTTTCTGAGGCTGCTTAGATGATTGTTTCTTCATGCTTATGACAATTGTAGATCAACGAGGTTAAAATTGCGACATCTATCGCCGAATTCTATAAATAATCCATCCACTGGCAATACATGCGCCGATACCACCAATGATGTACCACTGTAATGAATTTACAGGCTGATCCTCATGCGAAACAGTATTGAATGATTGCTGAGATTTATCCGGAGGTGTGGTGGAATCCCCTAAAGTATCGCTTGTTGATGCTGTAACTGATTCTTGATTAGCCCTTGCTCCATTGTCTATGCCCTCATTATCAGTCATGGTTATTTTGTGTTGTGTGATTGGGCCTTGATATGGCGAGATTGCAGCAATAGTTGCTGCACCTAATGTATTTCCAGGTTGAATAACGGGATTGGTAGGCGTGCTTGTATCACTTGATTCAGTATCTGCTTGTGGTGGATCAACGACCACCGGCTTGGGCAGGAGGCGTAGGTCTCCGTCACATGCATCATCGATACCGTCCTCATCACTATCAATGTTGCTTTGTACGATAAATTGGCAAATATCCTGATCATTGTAAATACCATCGCCATCATAGTCGTTCATACTAGCAGCTACCCAGATCGATTGATACAAATCAACAGGCTCTCCACTACGTCGTATACCTATGATGTGAAGTGTATGCACTCCCGGTTGGATACTAGTTGGGATCATAAGACTGACCGTGAGGCCCCCCTCTGCATCAGTTACTAGTTGCCTCGCAGGACTCAGATTCACGGGCGTAGACATAAGCATAGCAGTTACATTGCTATTTGGGGCAAGGGTGCTATCTAGATTCAGATAAGCTATGTCAACATACCCACCCGCTGCAACAGTACCCGCACCATCACGTGCTATCAGTGACGATTTCTGCACACCTATATTGCTAGCGGGCGTATCAATACTAGGCTGAAATAACATAGGCGCTGCAGGGAACTGCGGGTTAGCTTTGTTGCAATGCAAGATAGTCACGCTCTCGCATGGACTGTAGGAAACTATCGATGCATTACCTAATGTGTTTTTAATCATAGCAGCTATCAGCCGATGACCTTGTTCGTTTGGATGATAACTTTCGTTGCCGATAATACCATATATATCATTGCCTTTTGTAAGACCATTGATCGCAGGGTGTTTCTGATCTGAGCACAAGTTAACCCCATCAAGCCAATGCTCTATATCAAGATAATTAACTCCGGCACTTGCAGCTGTCGCCTCGATCACGTCGTTGAGATACGTCACGGCCGCCCGTATATAAGCTTGCTCTTTGTTGTCGAGCAATACATTCGTATTGCATACCCCTTGACCAATGAGTTGCGGGTATCCTGTAACATATATACGCGTGGTCGGAGAGGCTGACTTGACACGCCTAAGTAAATTGCCGAGCCGAGTATATACATTATCTTTTATCTCGCGAACGATTTCTGGAGCATCACGCCCAGCATAGCGACATGTGCTATTAAGAGACGTGACACATTCGTTAATTTTCCCACCAAAGTCAATATCATTACCGCTGAGGCCGATAGTAAGTACTTTTGGTTTGTATTTGGCAACGAATTCGATTTGGGCTGCACGACCTGGGATAAAATTGTTAACAGCATTTTTCTTTATATTGATGATTTGCTCTACTGAATAGCCTTTTAGCTGATCATAGTGGCCATTGAATACTTGATATTCACTACCATCAGATAATGTATTCCCCACATCATTCGCATCCGCCCCAGAGCAGGCGACACTGCGAAATCCATCACTATGTAGCTGCGCGTAGCCAGCGAGCAAATATGGGTATGATCGACTGCTGAGATGGCACTTTTCCTTATTGTATGGATAGTTACTTATGCCCGTATTGTAGAGTGGCACTGTGGCACCATCCCCATCGGTACCAGGTAAATAATATTTACTGCCATCCCCATCACCCTCGCCCGATGTATATGAATCACCCAGCGCCAAATAGTCGATCCCATGCTCTGCCTGACCTGGTGCTGTCAGGTTATAGTGTCTCCATGTACCCTTTTGATACTCGTAGTATGTTACCCCATCTCCCATATCATTAAATCGTAGTCCGCTGACATTGATCGATCCATCACTCATACTTAAGTAACGTGTAATGTCACGCTTACCGCACTCCGTTGCTATTTGACCGGCTGATGTATTAGCATTACACGTCGATAGATCGTACATGTACGCTTTTGGATACCTGACGAGCAATACATAGCGACCGTTTTCTGATATCGCCATTGGGTACGATGGATTTTCGTATCCTGCAGGCAACGTGATGGGCTCAAATGGTAATATCTCACGAGTATCAAAATTAACCCGTAGGTATCCCGACATCGATGCCACCACCATCCACGCTCCGTTGCGCGTTGCGGCATACGAATGAATTGGATTGGGAGTGGAAGTACCTGGCTTATTGATTGTCCAGGTTTTTGCATGACTAGCCGTAAAGCCTATCGTTATTGGCACATTGTAGCCGCTTGTAATAACAGTTGATCCTGCAGGGTCACCAATCACCGTTGTCGTCGAAAAGTATCGTTGTGGCCCACCACCCCATTTAACAATTTTATCTCCAGCAAATCGGTAGGCATAGTAGGGATCATTTAGCCTCAATAGGGAACCTATTTTGTTAAGCTTCATTTGTCCAACTCCGTTGCCCGTAGAAATACCTCCCGAACTTACCATCCAGCATTCATTAGTCATCGAATAATAGATGGGGTACGGCCGTGAATTTACAAGAATAACCCTATCCAACACATCCATCGCTTTATTCTCGCAATCAGGATTTCTATTAGATGGTACGTTCACTACTGGATCTTCTATCGTCGTCTTTGCAATATCGCCGTCACGAATCCATAACGACGGCTCAACTTCGGCATGCGTCACCGCTGCAGCAAACAGTACGATCCCACCGCAAAAGATAACCCATACAGCACCTCGCAGTAACAGATATCCTCGCATCTTGAGGACATCATACAGCAAAATTTACTGAGAATCTACAGATAAATAGTCTATGTCTGAATTTTTTTAGCAATATCGCCTACTTTTGGCGATACATCTTTACGTGAGACGAGTATTCCATCTTTGGAGTTTACGACGACAATGTTATCGAGACCTATGACTGCGACTGGCTTATCCTCTTCGTTGCGTATGTATGCATTTTCAACTTCAACACAGTGCACATTATCACCATTAATATAATTATCTAGCTCATCTCTCTCATTCACAGCATGTAGATCATTGAAATTTCCTACATCCATCCAGTCAAATCCAGCAGGTACGACTGCTAGCGACTTAACCTTCTCTATTAACGCAATATCGATAACTTTGTTATCAAGTGCTAGATATGCATCGCGATATTGTTGTGTACTCATATCACTCACATTTGATAAAACCTCATACGTTTCATGCAGATCGGGTGCATGTTCCTTCATCTCACGCACAAATGTATTGAGCGAACCTACAAAGTACCCGCAATTCCAAAGATACTTACCGCTTTTAACGTAAGATTTTGCTGTTTCAAAATCAGGTTTTTCCTTAAAGCTTTCGACAGCATAGACACCAGAAAATTCCTCAAGCTCCCCGTCTCGTTCAATATACCCAAAGCCTGTCGCTGGATATGTCGGCTCGATACCTATCAATACAATCTCATTGGTTTTACGTGAACATTGCTCTGCTAGTCTAAATGATCGAGCAAACCCTTCAACATCTCGTACATTATGGTCTGCCGATATAAAGGCTATCGGCTCATCTGGGTCATGATTTTTTGCAACCTGCACAAGGGCTGTAATAATACAGTTCGCCGTGCCTCGCCTGCCAGGTTCAACAATGCAATGCGCATCATCTAGAACAGGTAACTGCTCGCGGAGACGATCCGCATGACTAATATCAGGAACAACGTATATTTCTTTTGAAAAGGTAACTGCACGATTAAAGGTGTTTTGCACCATAGTGTAATCATTTGTTAGTTTGAGGAGTTGTTTTGGGTTTTCACTCGTTGATAAAGGCCATAGCCTCGTACCCGATCCACCTGCAATTATAACTGTTATCATACTACTAGGGTATCACAATATATCTTAATAATCCTATTGCCATAAGGGTAATTTCTGGTAGAATAATACTGAAGGTATATATGAAAATAAACAAACAAAAAAGATCCTCCAGAAAGAAGTGCCTACTAGTATTTGTAGCTATTTTTATATTTCTTCTCGGAACGCTCTTTATACTCGAAAAACTAAAAATCACTGATTTTATTAAGTTACCTCAAAGTTCACCAAACAAAGATGCTACCACCAGCAAAGCTCCGTCTGCGCAGAGTGATTTCAGCCAAGGAAGTGATAGAACACCTACTGCCGCATCAAGCAATGAAGGGTCTATCAGTGACAACCGTGGCTCAATTCCTTCAACCCCTCCCGAAGATCAATGGACAGTATCGCCTAGCGGAGTAATCACTGTCTATAGCCCGGCAAAAGACTCCGTGTTAAAAAATGGTCAATCACTTACCGGTAAATCTACTGCACCAAAAGTATCATTTCGTCTTGTCGATAACGTATCGGGCGTCATTGCGAGCGGTACGATTGATGTTGTAAATGGACAATTCTCTGGCACATTTAATTTTTCAACAACTGCATCGCAGGGCCGAATCGATGTTTTCACAGCAGCAGCCGATGGAGTCGAATCAAACAATATAAGGATCCCGATATCATTCGGTCAGTAGGTAGAATATGAAGATATCACTCATTCACAAAGCTATTCTCTCTGTCACTTTAAGTATTGGAGCGATACTATTCATGCATACTCCAGCTTATGCTGCATATGATGGTGCGAGGGTTATTGATAACCAGTTATTCCTCAATGCGGCCTCAATGTCTGAAAATGATATTCAAAACTTTTTAGTGTCAAAAAATAGTGGACTTGTTTCGAGAAGTTTTCTGCTTAATTGTTCGTATGATGGCCAGACCGACCAATGGTATCGAGCAATAAATGCTCCATGCGGCCAGACGGTACGTGCTGCAACCATCATCTACTACGCTGCGCAGATATATGGTATGAATCCCCAAGTCATATTGGCAACACTGCAAAAAGAACAAAGCCTTATTACAAACCCATACCCTGACACTATCGACCTCAACTATGCAATGGGCTATGGATGCCCTACGACAGGCACTTGTTCTACTGCTGGATTTTTTGAACAAGTTGATATGGGAACATGGACACTACGCTATAACTATGAACGAGCAAACGGCAATTACACATGGTGGAAACCTTCAACAGGCTGGGTGTGCGATGGGCGTGATAAAAAGTTCTATACCCCAAGCCTTTTCCCTAATCAAAATGTCACATTTATAGATCAGGATGGTGTAGCGTATCGTACGTATTATCTCGCCAATGCCGCCACCTCATCAATGTACTGCTATACCCCTCATACATACAACAACCCCCAGGGACTGTACGGTAGGGCACCCTTCGGAACAGTTGGCCGATACTATAGTGGCAGCTACAACTTTGTTTACTTCTTTGAGGTGTGGTTCGGATCAACGCAAGTTCCCGATTACTCTTGGCAGCTTATGTCGCAAAAGGCTTTTACGGATGCTACAAGAACAATTCCAAGTGGGCTTAGCTTGCTGCCAGGACAAAAGGCCTATCTCAGTATCACCGTAAAAAACACAGGTAATACTACTTGGCAAAATTCTGGCAGTAGTCCAATCAAACTTGGCTCATCGAACCCTTATGAGCGATCCAGCCAATTTAGCGATTCCTCTTGGTCTAGTCAAACGCGTGCTGCAGTCCTCAAAGAAGCTTCAGTCGCGCCGGGACAAATTGGTACTTTTGAATTCTCGATAACTGCACCAAACGTATCACAAACGACGACATATGATGAATACTTTAATCCTCTAGCCGAAAACAAAGTGTGGCTACCAAATATTGGATTATTTTATAGGATAACTGTTCAGACACCAGTCTATGCATGGTCGATCACTGGACAGTATGCCTATACAGACGAAACAAAAACTACAGCTGCCAACATGAACGCCCTCAAGCCAGGTGATCGAATATTCATTGGCTTTACGGCAAAGAACACCGGCAACATGACCTGGCTAAACTCTGGGCCAAATGCTTTGATGGTTGGTACTGCAGGGCCACAAGAAAGAAAGAGTAGCTTTGCATCTGGCAGTAACTGGCTAACGGTAACGCGACCCGCTCTAATGAAAGAAGCTTCTGTAGCTCCGGGACAGACTGCTACTTTTGAATACTGGCTGACAATTCCAACGTCCGGAGCAATCGGCATTCATAATGAACGATTTAACCTCATTGCAAACAACCTAACTTGGTTAAATGATACGGGACTTAGCTACTATATGAATATTCAAGCACCTGTTTACTCATGGTCATTAAATAGCCAATATGCCTACACGGACGACACAAAAACTACTACGGCCAACATGAATGCCCTCAAGCCAGGTGATCGAATATTCATTGGCTTTACGGCAAAGAACACCGGCAACATGACCTGGCTAAACTCTGGGCCAAATGCTTTGATGGTTGGTACTGCAGGGCCACAAGAAAGAAAGAGTAGCTTTGCGATTGGTAGTAACTGGTTAACAGTCACTCGGCCCATACTTATGAAGGAGCCTTCTGTTTTACCCGGACAAACAGCGACCTTTGAGTACTGGATAACTGTTCCTATATCGGGCGTAACTGGCGTGTACAATGAACGATTTAACCTCATTGCCAATAATCTTACTTGGCTAAACGATACGGGGCTTAGTTACTATATGAAGATTCAGTAGCTATCGTTCTAATACTGATTGCTTAACACTATTGTATGATTCATCCCACGTAAAGACTCGGTACTTTTCACGTACGCCTGAATTAGCATTGATATACCTATCTTCGGCTATATAATATTGGATTTTTTCCATGCACTCCCGTGCATCATACGGCAAGAAGTAGTCAACGAGACCTTCGCCTATTTCTAACATCGACGACGTACCCGATACCAGACATAGTTTACCGCTTCCTAATGACTCGGCTACTGGTAAACCCCAGCCTTCAGCGATAGAAGGAAAAACTGTAAACATACAATTATCAAACAACCATGCTGCTTCCTCATCTGATACGTCGCTAAGCCATACGAGCTGCTTTTTGGTATATGGATCGTGTCGCATCATATAAATAATGTCTGACGATAACCACCCCTTTCGTCCTGCAATAACAATCTTTGGCAAATCTCGCTGCTCAAGCTGTGCAAGTTTTAGCGCTTGATATAGGAGTGTGTAGTTCTTTCTTACCTCAAATGTTCCGAGAGCGAAAATGAATTTTTCCCCCTCTTTTATAGCCTGTGGTCGTTTGTTAGCTGCTGATTTTGCATCATCACCTAATCGTATAACACTAATTACAGGTGCCGTAATACGGTGCTCGGCGCAATATGCTTCGACGTCGCGCTTAGTCGCTTTTGATATAACTGTCATATGATCGACATTACGTACGGCCATGTCAAAAAACGGCGTAAAAACTTGTGGTAGCTCTTCTGCAAAAAGCTGCGGCTGATAAATCGGTAATATATCATTAATATGCTGGATAATCTTTATTTTTTTCTGATGTTTTATTTCGATTAGTTTTGTGAGTGTACGTTGTTCATTCCAGCCAGCGCCAATCAAGTACACACTGTCATCTTTTTTAAAGGACGCTTCAGGAAATGATTGATAGGGGCTTTCGATACGACGATTGCGGGCAACTGTCTTTGACATAATATACCGGGCTGCGTGATTGGCCCGAGACACGAAAGGACGGAGAGGCGTCTTGTACTTGTCAGGCAGAGCATAATACGGCCTACCAACAAGCAAGCGAATTTTTTTTCGAAATGTAATGAGTTCTGGCAGATCTTCGTTATGATTGTTAATTAATCTGTCAATAAAGGCGAGTTCAATCTCAATAAAGCGATCATCAATCGGATCATATGCGCAAAATTTAGCTCCATCTTTATTGAATCGTTGAGCATACTCGTATGTAACGCGCTGGATACCTGTGAAATGACCTTTCCACACGAGCATATCAGTAAGGTCGATCCAGATAGTTTTCTTATCCATTTGGGCACCCCAATCCTGTAAGTCGGATATTATGGCCATTAGCTGGCAATAGAACGACTGATGTAATTGCGTCAAAGCTATATTCCCGTAGCGTACCATCGATCTCACCTAGATCGTGCGTGATACCATCGGTACGCACAAGTAGGTTTGTATGCTCGGTCGGTACCGACATCTGCGCTTTAAAGCAGACTTTTACTGGGACATTATTCTTATCGTCAAGATGCACGCCTGGTCTTTTGATAATAATTTCTGCTTTATTTGCTGCTTCATATTTCCAGTCGATCACGGACTTGATAATATCAACATTACGATAAAAGCCTTTATCAAGATCGAGATAGTAGTCAATCTTAGAAACGCTATCTAGGCTAAGGATAACGATGTTGTCTTCTTTCACGACAGGGGAGTGACTATTAATATTGAATACTGCTTGGGGAGATGTATGTATAACCCTAGCCCCATTAAGGCCTACGAGATCTGCCTCAGGGATCCCATGCACAATCACTGCATCAACCCCATTTGCTTTGAGTACTCTCATTGTTTGAGGGTCTTTTAAGTTCTTCAGACTATCCTTGATTCGTTCTTGTGGGCTATGCGAAATTGCGCTATTAAACAGTTTCTTCTTATGAATTGCTTGCATAGTCAGATAGTAGCTCATCGCATCTGATTCTTTTCCGTACTGCTCAAGTGGATACTCAGCCACAACTTTTATGTTGCTTTGATCACGCAACCAGGTATACGCAGCCGGAGCGTCTTTTGCATAGTTGAATGTACTCATAGTATTCCCCTTCAGCGGTGGAAATGCCTGGTATTCTACAAATACCCCTATCCATAATAGAGAGAAGAGTACGAGGAGAAGGTTCTTGTTTTTTGGAAACGCCCGCCATGTCATTGCAAGGATGATAGATACCAAAGCAACAAGGGATATATTGACCAGCATATAGAAACGACTCAAGGTACGCCATGTACTCGTAAACGTAAGTAGTTCATAGGAAGGCGTAGGAATAATACCTTTTAGTCGTACGGGCGGTAGAGCCATTACGATCGCCACCAGTCCGATCAGTATTAATGAAAGAAACACGATACGACTATTGATCGGTAGTATTTTTGCCAGTCCTAGACGTCGACGATTTATCTTCTCCCAGAAAATAATCATAAGTCCGATAATCGCCACAAATACTAATGATAAGCTTAAGCCTACTGTGTCTTCCCCTATACCACACGGAAAATCTTGTTTTAGGCTATCAATAGCAGATTGGTATGACTGCCCGCCAAATATACTCTTAAATAGCGGATGTAGTACAAATGGCACCAGATACTCATGGGGCCAGTTACTGCATGCCTTTGCTTCTGCAATCACATTGCCTCGTGCGGCGGCAACGTCCCCGGTGATCTGACTTGAACTTGAGCCATACATTGCCAAAAGCGGAACTGACACCGCTATCATGATTAGCCCAGCAAGCAATATTCTCTTCAGCTCAATACCCTGAGTACTAGCGAAAAATGACTTTGCTTTTCTCGCAAGTAGTGATCGATAATTAACAATCGCCCAGGCAGCACCGAGCGCTAATAACACGATAGCCGAGAATAGCGAGAAATATGGGTCAAGATAAAGTGCAAATATCCATGCAAGCCCAAGATAAACCGAATCTCTTTTGCGCCTGTATTTAATAAGCCTAAAAAACAACCATATCAACGCAATAAATATTGCCTGAAATCCATAGGAAAAGTGTCCGCCAACTTTCATTTGATAATACGGACTAAATGTCGCTGCATACCCTGCGAATAACGCTATCCATTTATTTCTGGTCAAGAACAGTATGAACCCAAACATCACTAACGAGCTCACTAGGAAGCTAGATATGTTCAATAGGTTATATCCACATATTGGCCCTGCAACAGCCTGAAAAGCTTTTATGGTTGGTATTTGTAACAAAAAAAGTCCGTTAACGGGGCTACTAAGATCATCACCAAATGGGTAATTCGTCACATTAGTATACGAACCGTACAGACTTTGGCCAGGTAGTGTCGCCCGCCAAATTGGCCCGGCTGTATTATCGCCAAATCCATAGGTAGTAGTATCGCATGAGCTTACCACTGGCCACATATAATATGAAGTAAAAAACAAATATACCAAAACTGTCAGCAACAAGAATCCATGCCTAGCAAGCACTCGCCAAACTGTATCTCGATATGTTCTTAGCTGTGATACACCCATTAGACTAATTGTAGCAAATTAATATATATTTCCTCATCTTTACGAGCCATTATGTCAGTTTATTTTTTGATCTTTAATACTAAATCAAATGTTTCCGAGTGCTTCGTAAACCCACCACAGTAATAAATATCAAACTCTCCCCATTGTTTTCGTATGTAATTAAACATAGTGGAATGCATATAGTCTTTTGACCTGCCTTGTCCTGAGATTTCAATGAATAAATAGTCTAGCGTTAATCCCTGCAAGCCTTTTAGGGCATTCATTTCATACCCTTCGACATCAATTTTCACGAGATCATAGTGCGAACGTTTAGTGAGCAATGGCACATCATTCGTGATCTTAATACGCTGTTTTATCAACTTTCCTTCACCAGCATTGCTTTTCATCAATGAGCCGATGCCCGAGCGAGTAGGGTCAAAGTACATTACCTCTTCACTACTTTTCGCCCCAAGACCATAATTAAATACTCGAATACCAGACATATTCTTAGTGTTATTTTTTAAAAATTCAGCAGCATATTCATTAGGCTCAAAGCTATCGATCTTTGCCTTGCCCTTCAGTATATGATTAATCGTGACAGAAAACTGACCAATATTTCCCCCAAGATCAAGCACGCTTTTAGGTTTTCTATCCATATTTGCAAGAATCTTTTTTGTTATTTCGAATGGATAGTTCTGCAGGTTGAGCGGCGTCGCAGGGTTGTCGTAATAAAAATCATTTCCTAGGTAGATGATCTTATGGCGGCGAAAAGCATATGATGCAAATATATTGCCGTAATACGACACCTTATGGTGACTGGAAATTCCATTTGAGCTTAACCATTCCCTATTTCTCTCAATCAACTTTAAGTTTTTTAAATAATGAGAAACGGGCAATCTTTTACTCATATTACAAACACTCCTCTGCATCCATAGTTATCTCGGCATAGTGATCTATCTAATATATATCCATATAATGCTTCGAGCAAATAACCATCTTTTAACTAGACAGAATTTTCAACTTCCAACCTAGAGCAACACAACAAATGATGATATGGTTATTATTATGAATAATTTTATCTCAGGCATAGCCTATAGGATAGTGAGAGTAGGGAGAAGGCTGTTCTTTCATACTCCACTTGGTTCAACAAAAATTGCTAACTTTGCTGTTCGAACTTTATTCAAGCTTTACTCCCCTGATCTTTCTTCTCCAATACCATTCCGCTCCATAAAACTATTTGTAGATAAAAAAGATCGATCGTATGTTCCAAGTGTTGTTGGTGGGTATTATGAAAAACTAGAGTTGGATATTTTTTCTGAATTAGCAAAAGAGTCTATCACATTTTTTGATATTGGTGCAAATATCGGGATGTATAGTCTTATTGCCAATAAAAGTAACAGCAAGATACGCTCTTTTGCCTTTGAGCCTACACCGGATAATATTGCTCTGATAAAAAGAAATGTCAAACTAAACAACGCTAAGAAAGTGTCGGTTATAGAGTCCGCAGTCAGCAACAAGGTCGGGACAGCAGATATAAGCCTTGGCCCGACTGGATCAGGCACTAATTCACTTTCGATTAATTACGGCGGAGAGATGATACATGTCGCCACAATTACGGTCGACTCCTTTTGTAAAAAGAATAAGACCACACCTGATTTGATGAAGGTTGACGTCGAGGGACATGAGAATCAAGTCTTAATCGGTGCAAAAAATATTTTGAAAACCACCAAAATGACTGTGCTAATCGAATATATTCCGAAGATGAATAAAGACATACACCTTATAACCGATCATCTATCGTCTATCTCAAAAGACTGTTACATTATAGATGATATTAGAGGGTCTGTTCGAAAAGTTCTTAGCAGCGACCTAGATAGAAGTGAGAGCTATAATTTGATATTCTCAAACAATAAAAAGCATCTTAAAATTCTTGATGCTTACGTATCAAAATAATACACTCTACTGCCGTCTAATCACTGCTCTCCAGATTCCTAATCCATAAACAGCAGCAAAAAGGGGTGATAATAGAAATAGTGCTACTGCATCTTTCTTATTGCGAAGTAATAGTACCGCAAAGACAAACTCTGTTATCCAACATAATAAGGCTATCCACAGCAGTTTCGGATAAACCACTACGGCAATCAACGCCACAGGAGACAATACAAGGAAGCCAATCAGCGGATAATAAAATCTATTTCCCCTCCTCAAAAATCCATCAACAAAAAACTGCCCTCTATAATATGTATGTTTTATAAAAGCGGACAGTGTTGTACGAGAAAAATACGTACCACTATACTTGGGAGATAACCAAATTTTATTATTCTCTGCAATATGTCGAATAAGGAGCGTGTCGTCACTTGAATTTTTAATGTCTGTCGTAACACCTTCGAACCACGCAATTGCTTCACGAATAATCTCCGTAGGTACATTAAATAATCCTGTACCTTTGGGATAATAGTCAAAATCCTTTAGTCCATACGACACAAGTCGTGGCTTATGAAAGTATCGTCGCCATCCAAGGCATGTTATCGCATCACCAAAGCGCGCTATGATATTGCCTTTTTTTGCAACATTGATATGTGCATTCCATACCAGTCGATCCGGATAATTCTTTAGTTGTGTTTCGAGGAATAAAAGCGCTTGCTCATCTATCCATGTGCGCGTATCAACAAATAATATCCTATCGAATCGAGCACGATCTACACCACATTTACGCGCGATGAAGCGACCACTATTCTCTTGATGAATTACAATGAGGGTGTTTGCGTACTTTTCTTTGAGTAGTCTCGTGACATCACTCGTGTCATCAGTTGATCCATCATCGACAATGATGATCTCATAGTTTTTAATATGAGCAGCTACAAGCGCGGCGACTGTTTTTTCTATCGTTTCCTCGAGCCACTGCTGCGCATTATAGGCAGGCATAACCACTGAATAGCCTGATTTCATATTATCCCTCGCATATCTTATCGTATAGTATATAGGAGATGTCTAAAAAAATCGTCTCAAAATCGCTTGGCTTTACGATCCTGTCGCTCGCTGCGTCATTATTGAATTTTGGCTTTTACCCTGTTGTTGCTTACCTCCTGTCAAAAGCGGCTTTTGGTGACGTACAGGTAGGCGTATCGTTTATCATGCTGGCGGCGGCGCTGTTTACTTCGCTATCTACCCTTGCACTTTTCTTTGCAGCTCGTGAAAATAACAATCAGACAATGGAGCATCTTGAAAGACTTGTTATTGCACTAAGTGTTATCGCATCAATACTGGTTGTGCTTGCAGCGCAACCTATCAGCTCCGCCTTACAGTTGCAAGATGCTTCACTTTTATATATCCTCGCTTTTATCTTTATCATTAATATCCCTGCCAGTACGTGGGTTGGAACACTGCAGGGTCAAGGTCAGTTTATCGAAAGTGGATGGATATCTACCGTCGCTGCATTTATAAAGATCGTGGCAGCACTCATATTCATCCAGCTCGGCTGGGGTGCACATGGTGCACTTGCGGGCATTGCTGTCGGCACATTATCAATGCTTCCTCTCGTTAAAGTCCTCCAAAAGCGCAAGCTTGCCAGCTTTCGACGTACTTTTTCGATGATAAATAATCAGGATATATCATTTTTTGTGAATAATCCCCGCATAGTAATAACTCTCGTTAGCCTTATCATTTTCTCGATCATTGGAACACTAGATGTATTATGGGCAAAGCACTCCTTACTGCCACATGATGCAGGAGTATTTGCACAACTATCAACTATCGCCAAGATACCGTATTTTGCGATGGTTCCGATAGCTATCATCATATTTGAAAGACTTACCAAAGGGACAGTACCCATTATAAAAACAGGCACGGTATATGCCCTCATATGTCTAACAGTCGGAGCAGCGACATTACTTCTCAACGATAGATTAGCGGAATTATTATTTCATATCGATATGCCAGGGAAAGCTCTGTCATTACTCATTATTGGATTTACATCCTATGCATTATTCACTATGCAGATATACTTATTGATCGCTCAACGAGATACGATAAGGCTATTTGTCTCATCACTCACTGCTCTTTTGCTCGTCCAACTCGGTTTGATCTTTTCTGAAAAGTCACCCGAAAGTATTGCTCTTACCTACGTTACCATGCTTAGTATATCCCTGTTAATATCGGTTGCATTGCGTTATACTAAGCGACATGAAAACAGCTAAGAACCCTGTCCTCTCTGCAGTAATACCAATGTACAATGAGGCAGATAATGTTGACTGGTTTTACGAAGAGTTAGTCAAGGTCTTCACGTCAATCGGCAAGTCTTTTGAGCTCATCTATGTTAATGATGGCAGTACAGATGCTACAGATAAAAAATTAAATGATCTCGCCACTAAGGACAATCGCGTCCAGTACATATGTCTATCTCGTAACTTTAAAAAGGAAGCTGCCACTACTGCCGGCATCAACCATGCCCGCGGAAATGCCGTTATTATACTTGATGGTGATGGCCAGCACCCATCGGATATGATTCCGGAGATGGTACAGCTATGGGAAGGTGGTGTGCAACACGTCATCGGCATTCGCACTAGCAATGAAAAAGCTGGGGTCGTTAAGACAATTGGTTCAAAAGGATTTTACTGGCTGTCAAGCATACTAGGCTCCCAGGCAGTAGTGAAAAATGCGACCGACTTTCGGCTTCTCGACAGAGAAGTCGTTGATACATTTAACCAATTCACCGAAAAAAAGCGTATGACGCGGTCACTGCTTGATTGGAGCGGGTATGTCACGGCCTATATGCCTTTTAAAGCACGTGAACGTACCCAAGGTGTTGCGGCCTACAACTTTAGTGCGCTTTTCCGACTCGCGATCAATGGCTATATAGGGTCAACGCTCAAGCCACTATACTTTGTCGGTATATTAGGTGTTGGTATTACTGGACTTGCCGCCTTTGCACTATTGTTTACTGTTATCAACGAATTCTTATTTGGCGATTCACTACATCTCGGGGTAAGTGGGACTGCATATATAGCATTATTTTTGATGCTACTCGTCGGGATACTGCTGATATGTCAGGGAATTATCGCTGCGTACATCGCTAATATCCAGCTTGAGGCTCAAAATCGCCCTCTCTATATCATAAACAAGGCTCGCTCTGTCCTCAGGGACTAGCGACAATCCTGCTATGCCTTCTCTCGGCAGTTTGCTAGAATAATAGGTATATGGTTGTTATATTCTATGGGACAAGCGCTGAACTCATTAAGATGCTCGGTATTGCCCAAAAGGTCCCCCGAGACCAACAATACCTCATTTGCACCGCTCAACAATATTCTGGGCTGCAACATGTTCACAAGCAGTTGGGCATTGAACCTGATCTTTATTTAGCAAAAGGCTGGAAAAAACAAGATGTTGCAAATATGAAACAAATGCTTGGCCTCATGCTCACTGCACACGGTACATTCGCCAAACTCTTCGCTAGAATTCGGCGTCATATAAAATCAGTCGATAAACAGTTTGGTACACATAGTATTGCGCTCGTACATGGCGATACCCTTACGACAGTTGTCGGAAGCTACCTTGGAAAAGCACTCGGATTACCTGTGGCCCATGTTGAAGCAGGCCTACGGAGTGGCTCATGGAAAAGTCCTTTTCCTGAAGAGCTTGATCGTCGTATTGCTGCAAAAATCGCACGTCTCCATTTTGCCCCAAATGATCTTGCCGAGGACAATCTCCGCAAAGAAAAGGCTAAGGGAGTCATAGTCAATACGACATACAATACCGCAAAGGATGCGATTGAGCAGGCTGATACATTTGTCTCAGAAAATTATGCAAAGCTTGGTCTGCCAAAACATTATTGTCTTGTTCTATTGCATCGTACTGAGCTTCTTGAAAATCGAGATGACTTTGAGGCTATCCTAAAGACTTTGCGAGCACATGCCGATAACAAGAAAGATATTGTGTTCACACTTCACACCACTACAAAAGAACGACTAGCAAGCTATGGGTTTGATCACTATCTTGATCATCCACATATTCATATTATTTCTAAGCAGCCGTATTTTGACTTCATGGCGATTGTTAAAAATGCTGATTATATCGTTACCGATGGCGGTGGCTTGCAAGAAGACTCTTACTTTCTAGGTATTCCCGTAATTGTACATCGTGCTCGCACAGAACGTCAGGAAGGTATAGGTATCAACGCTTCACTGTCTGGAATGGACGTTAATAACGTTGCTACTTTTCTAAAAGATCATAAAAACAAAAAGGATTTTTCTCGGCTAACAAATTCCGTATCTCCAAGTCAGATAGTTGTTGACTACCTGACAAGCAAAAACTTTATCGCAAACAAACGAGAAAGTTAGTGGCCAAAACTCGTATCATTATTGATGGCGAAGTATTGGTAGCACCTCATTTTAGTGGAGTTGGTAATTACACACTTGAACTTACGCGCGCACTTGATCGAGAAATCGATAATCATAAGAGTATAAAAGCGTATATTTTTGTGTATTTCAAGCAATATAAAAAAATGAAATCCTATGGCTTTAAAAATATTAAGGTCATTCCTTCTCCATTTTCGCAGCGGATATCAAACGGACTAAAAAAACACGATGTATGGTTACCTCTCGATTTATTCTTTGGTAAGGGCACGTATATTTTTCCCAACTTTTCATCGTGGCCACTTATGTTATCAAAATCTATTCCGGTGATATATGACATATCTTTTGAAAAATACCCCCAATACGCAGAGCCGAGAAACCAACAGTTTCTCTCGCGTCAAGTTCATGAGTCCGTAAATCGCGCAACCAGTATTGCAACAATCTCTGAAAATGCTCGGCAAGAAATCGCTGAATTCTATAAATGCCCGATAGATATGATTGAGGTATACTATCCGGCAGTCGATATTACGCATTATTATCGACGAGATCCTGTAGAGATATCCTCTGTGCAAAAAAAGTATGGTCTACCGAGTAAGTATCTATTATTTGTTGGAAATATCGAACCACGCAAAAACTTAATCAGCCTTCTTAATGCATATGAAAAATTACCTGAAGCTCTTCAGCGCAACTATCCACTCGTTCTCGTTGGTGCTAAGGGATGGCAAGACAGCGAAATACTTACGACAATAGAAAGATTGCAGTCAAAAAATCTATCTGTAGTATTTCCCAGCAAGTACGTAGACTATGAAGATCTTCCGGCTGTTTATAGTGGAGCGGACGTATTTGTTTACCCAAGCATTTACGAAGGATTTGGTATTCCGCCCGTTGAAGCAATGGCGTGTGGCACACCTGTCGTCTGTGCGGATAACTCATCATTGCCCGAAGCAGTCGGTGATGCAGCCATACTCGTAGATGCGAACTCAGTTGCCAATATCGCACAGGGAATCGAGCGACTGCTATCGGATAACCTGCTAAAAAGGGATCTGGTAGACAAAGGACATCTACAAGTCAAGAAGTTTTCCTGGGAAAAAAGTGCAAAGAAATTACTAGACACGATACGCGGACTATCATCATGACGAAAATTATTTGCTTCGATCTGCGTTGCCTTCAGATGGGCCACGAAAGTCGTGGTATCGGTATGCATGCCCGTAGTATTCTGGAAAACCTTGATCCAAAACGAGATATTAAATATATCATATATGCTTTTGATGCGTATGATCCTATAAAGAAACTTGGGATACAGATTCCTCTAGAGTATGAGCTTGTGCAAACAAAAACATTGAAAAAATCCATTAGCAATCCCCAGGATTTTTTTCAACTGTCACAAATTATTTGGCATCGATACAACAAGCTGCAGCAAAAAAATATTGATGTATTTGTACAGTTTGATTTTATGCTTGGACTTCCTAAGCTTGCTGGTACCACTACTATTCTCATGGCATATGATCTCATACCGTTATTATTTAAAGATGACTACTTACCTTCGCCGCTTTATGCCTTTACCACCACCTCGGGCATTGTTAGTAAAATCAAGAAAACATTGAGAGCAACGTACTATAGATGGCGATATCATTTGCATTATCAGAACTTTTCGCGTGCCGATACAATCCTTTCTATTTCTACTGACACCACAAAATCGCTACACACTATATTATCTGTGCAGCTTGAAAAGATAGTGACAATTCCTCTTGCGCCCGTTTTTAACACCACTAAAGCGATCAGGCCTAAGGGCCTTATTGTCGAAAAAGATAAATTCATTTTCTATATCGGTGCAACTGATAAACGAAAGCGGGTTATTGATCTTATCGATGCTTTCAACATACTACGTAAGAAAGGCATTGATCTAGAGCTGGTACTCGCCGGCAAAGAGTTCGACGATCCACAAAAAATCCCTCAAGCTGATATTGTTCAAGCCCTTAGCAACACTCCTTATCAAAAATATATTCATACACTTGGCTACGTTGATGACGGAGAAAAACTGTGGCTGTACAAAAATTCCCTAGCATTTATTTTCCCCACACTGTACGAAGGATTTGGCCTACCCGTGCTAGAAGCAATGCAAGCAGGCTGCCCCGTTATTAGCTACAATAATTCATCGATCCCTGAAGTAGCAGGTGATGCCGCTCTCCTCGTTGAGACAGGAAATAAAGATGAAATCATAAAATCAGTTGAGTACTTATATAATGATCACGACGCAAGGTCTAATCTGATCAAGAAGGGGTTCGAGCGAGAAAAATTATTTAGCTGGAGTATATATATGAATAAATTCTACGAGGTTGTAATATAGAAACATGAAAAAGAGAAATTTACCTTATCCGCTTAAAATTGCTAGTCATACTTTAAGACTTCCAGAATATATCAAATACTTTATTGGTAAGCATGAACAAACTGATAGTGTTATTGATAAACTGAATTCAACAGTCAGTGACTTAACAAAGCGGATTGAAACATTAGAGAAGTCATTTGAAGTTAGTTCACGAGTCGGTGATAGGATTGCCGATTTACAACATCAGATTGCTACTATTTCGGTTCCTAGTTCAAAAGAATCCACCAAACAAATTATAAATGACACCGTGTCCGACAATCATAAATATGATGAGTTTTATAAACGGTTTGAGGATAAGTTTAGAGGGTCAGAGGAAACTATTACCGAAAGACTGAAGGAGCATTTACCATTATTTAATGGCTTGTCTACGAACCTGAAAAAGAAGCCGATTATTGACATTGGGTGTGGTAGAGGTGAGCTACTTGGGCTACTTACTGATCACGGCTTACATCCTGTTGGTGTGGACATGAATGAAGCAATGGTTGCTCGAGCAAAAAAATCTGGCTACGAGGCATATGCCACCGATGCATACTCGTACTTATCCGGCTTAAAGTCGTCATCGGTTGCATCCATTACAGGTTTTCATATTGTTGAACATATACCATTCGAATCGTTAATGGAGATTTTTCATGAATCATATAGGGTCATGTCAAGAGAAGGATTTGCGCTATTTGAAACTCCAAATCCTGAATCACTACTTGTAGGTGCTCATACATTTTATCTAGACCCTTCTCATCAGAGACCTATACCCCCACAGTTACTCGCATTTATGCTTGAGTATGTTGGATTTTCTGTAGAAATACTTTACCTTCACCAAATAAAAAAGGTTGATGCTACCAAACACAGCAAGTCAATAACTAGCTTATTCGACACCGTGTATGGCTACGCTGACTACGCGGTCGTAGCACGTAAGCTATAACCTCTTACGAACTAACTTCTTTTATACTGATAGCGGGGCTTACGATGTGCGGGGTAGACATAGGATTAACAACGGTAAATTGTGCGGCCTCATGCCACCAGTCCGCTTGCGTTACCCCATCATGATGAGTAATTGCGGCTTCAACAGTAAATGTATCGTCACCAAAAATATCAAGCAATGACCATCGAATTTTCAGCTTATCTCCCTTATTGAATTCCCCGAATTTCTTGCGAAGTATGCGATTATTAGTACCACAAATTACTTTCCCGCTCGAATTCTTTATATTGAAACCAAAGATAGGGTCGGTAAAGTTATCAAAAAACTCCATCGCTACCACAATGTCAATCTTTCCATCTTTTTGAATGACCGTGACACTTGAAACTCGAGCTGAATTATCACCCCATCGACTTTCGTTTTTACCCTGGATAACTTCATTTTTTTGGGTAGTTTCTTTATTAAATAATTTTACATATTTTTCAGCGGCGACTTCAGGAGATCCTTTGTATATAAGTTTGGAATCGTTTATGACTATGCATTCGTCGCAATATTCACGAACAGCTTCCATATCATGACTGACGAATACAACTGTCTTTTTCATCTTCTTTAATGTTCTAAAATACATAAAACACTTTCTTTGAAAATCAGCATCACCCACTGCGAGTACTTCGTCGATCAATAAAATATCTGCTTTTGATCGCGTCGCAACAGAAAATGCTAAGCGAACCTGCATCCCACTGGAATAGTTTTTCAACTTTTGATCCATAAAGTCTTCTAGTTCGGCAAACTCAACAATATCCTGATACATACTATCGACTTCTTTTTTGGAATACCCCATCAACGCACCATTGAGATAAACGTTTTCCTTTCCTGTCAGCTCGGGATTAAAACCAACACCAAGTTCAATAAACGGTACAAGCCTTCCCTCGATCTGAACAGAACCTTTTGTTGGCTGATAGATGCCGGCTATGATCTTAAGCAGGGTGCTTTTTCCAGAGCCATTTCGTCCAACGATTCCAAAGAATTCACCCTTTGCAATATCGAATGATATATCTTTCAGGGCGTGCTGCTTTGTTGATTTGTGGCGAGATGACAAAGACTTGATTGGGTGCACGAATATGTTTTTAAGAGAACTAGTTTTTTCATGAGGTAAAACAAAATCTTTTGATACCGACTGAACTTTTATCGCAATATCTCTTTTGTCTGTCATTATACTTCCTCCGCAAATCTTGGTGATGATTTCTTAAAGTACATCACAGATACTACGGCGAGTACCGCAACGATACATAGTGGTATAAATGCAACCGGGCTACCGTCAAACATCTGCCATGTCGTCTTGGTTGTTGGTGATATCAATGCATACCGTGCATCTTGTACGATTTGCGCCATTGGATTAAGAAGTGCCATCCTAGCAGCATCTTCGGAGTATTTCATAAGCATCGAGACAGGGTAAAATATTGGTGTCGCATAAAATCCAACTTGAAGCAACAACTCCCATATGTAATTTATATCACGAAGCTTTACGTAAAGTGCTGAGAGTAAAAATGCAACTGCCAAGGAAAAAACAAACAGTTCTATAATCACAGGAATAATTAATAATGATCGGTATCCAAGATCTACACCATTAATAACAATTAATATACCGATAACGAGCAGATTAATAGAGAGGTTAATGAGCGCAGAAAATGACCCCGCAACGACAATAACGTAGCGTGGAAAAAATAACTTCCTCATAAGATCACCCTTACTGACGATAGCGGTCATACCATTAAGGGTTACTTCTGAAAAATAGTTCCACAGTACGATACCAAGTAACATTGCGACAGCAAAATGGGGTTCACCCGCTCCAAACTTAAGGAAATGTATGAAAATAACATACATAATGCTAAACAGCGCGAGGGGTTTTAGGAGCGTCCAAACATATCCCAACACCGATCCTTTGTAACGAATTTTGAAGTCAGTTATCACTAACTGCTGCAAAAGAATCATCGAGTATCGGTATCTCTGCTTGATAGTCTCAAGAAATGTCATCATCTAGTCTATAATTATATAAGAAGTTCGAAATATATCACATAGAGGAATATATAGTCCATGAAGAAAACAGTAGTAATCACCGGTATTAATGGGTTTGTAGGCAAGCACCTAACACGAGAGTTATTTGATAATGAGTGCATCATCTATGGTATCGGTATGGAAGATATCGATGAAAAAATCTCACCGATGGTTGAAAAGTATTACAATGTAGATCTTGCAAAAGAGTGGCCTGATCTACCAGAGATTGATGCCGTGATACATCTTGCAGGGCTCGCAGCAGTCGGGCCATCGTTTGATCGTCCTCAAGCTTATATCGATATCAATTCTGCTATTGTCACAAATATGGCTGAGTATTACTTAAGACAAAATAAGAAGCCACGTCTTGTCATCATCAGTAGTGGAGCAATATATGACCCTCATACACCTATGCCTATATCCGAAGAGTCTCCAATTGCCTTTACATCACCCTACACCGTAAGTAAGATTCTAGTAGAAAACCAAGCCACATATTACCGTTCACGAGGACTTGATTGTGTTGTTATGCGCCCTTTCAATCATATCGGGCCAGGACAGCTACCAGGATTTTTATTACCTGACTTAGCAGAAAAGATTAATTCTCGTAGCGGTAGTGATGATCCTATCTCAGTTGGTAATCTAGAAACAAAGCGTGACTACACTGATGTACGCGATGTTGTACGTGCCTATCGTCTCGTTGCAACACACATATCACCACTCATGCACGATACATACAATGTATGTTCAGGAAAGAGTCGTAGTGGCAAAGAAGTTCTCGAAACACTTGTTGCCGCACTAGGTATAGCGACACCACAAATTATGGTTGACGAAAAGTTTCTCCGCCCAAATGACGCCCCAGATATTACTGGCAGTACTTCTCGACTCAAACAAGAATTTGGCTGGGAACCATCAGTTCCATTTGAACAAACAGTGAGTGATTTTGTACAATCACTCACCTAGTAGATTACTACGATTCGCGTTGCAGGTCATGCTCCACCATGAGCCTCACAAGGCCAGGGAAGTCAACTTTGCGACTCCATCCTAGCTCATTTTCAGCACGAGTTGGATCACCGAGGAGAATATCAACTTCTGATGGACGGAAGAAATTCGGGTTAATTGAGATAATGGTTTCACCTGTTGCATCATTTATACCTTTTTCATCAACACCGCTACCTTCCCATCGAAGTGGTATACCGACTTCTTGAAATGCAAGTTCGCAAAACTCACGAATCGTGTGCGTCTCACCTGTTGCTAGCACGTAATCACCGGGTGTATCCTGCTGAAGTATCCTCCACATACCCTCGACATAGTCACCTGCGTATCCCCAGTCGCGCTTAGAGTCAAGGTTTCCGAGTTCTAATAGGTCTTGTTTACCTAATTTGATACGAGCAGCTGCAATACTAATTTTACGCGTCACAAACTCTGGACCACGACGTTCGCCCTCGTGGTTGAACAATATGCCACAACTTGCATGCATATTATAATTTTCTCGATAATTTTTTGTAATCCAGTGTGCGTATAGTTTTGCAACACCATAGGGACTACGTGGGTGAAATAAGGCTTCTTCGTTGTAGCCTTTGTCTGGACGGTTATAATCTAATCCTCCAAACATCTCTGAGGTTGAGGCTTGATAAAATCGCGTAGTCTTTTCAAGGCCTGATAGGCGAATTGCTTCGAGCACATTCAGCGCACCTTTGCCTGTTACATCTGCTGTCATAATAGGATCCCTAAATGAATACCCAACGTGACTTATTGCTGCAAGATTATATACCTCGTCTGGCTGAATTTCTTGAAGAGCTCGTGTCAAAGCTGATAGATCAGTCAGATCGGCCATCACAATTTTCAGAAAAGGAAACTCGGCTTGTAGACTTTGGTAGCGTGGATGACTTGCTTCTATCTGCCCTCGAATTGTCCCGTATACTTCATATCCTTTTTCATGCAATAATTGCGCGAGGTGACCACCGTCTTGTCCGGCAATCCCCGTAATAAATGCTTTTCGTGGCACGTGTAATCTCCTTTTGTACTCTTATACTAATCCATTTTAGCAGGTTTTGATCTATACTTGTTTATACATGAAAACTATCGTAATCGATGCACGAACAATTGATGGCTCGACAGGACACTATACTCATCATCTACTTGCCAATATCAACCGATCACATGCAAGTGAGTTTCGGTTTGTAGTACTGACCCCGAGTAAGACAGTCAAGAAATGGGCGCGTGAATTTCCTAATATGCTCGTAGAAGAGGCTGATGAAAAATCGTATTCTGTCGCCGAGCAGACAAGCTTTGTAGCGCGGCTTGAGTCGTATAAGCCCGATCTTGTGCACTTCACGATGCCACAACAACCCTTTCTTTGGATTAAACCGAGCGTGACAACAATTCATGATCTGACGCTTGTGCGATATGACAATATCGATATGAACAAATATGTCTATAAGGTAAAAAAGGGTGTCTTTATATCATTACTGCGAACTGTTGTCATGCGATCACGCGCTATTATTACACCGACTGAGTTTGTACGCAGTGACCTTGTGAGTTATATGGGCAATAAATATCGTGATAAGATTCATGTCACACTTGAGGCAGGCGACCCGATAGAGGCTGCGCCAGAAGTCATTTCTGCGCTCGATGGTAAACGATTTGTATTCTATGTCGGCAATGCCTTTCCCTACAAAAATGTCGAACAGGTCATCGATGCATTTGCTGTGCTCAAGAAAAAATACCCTGACCTTCACTTGGCTCTGGCGGGTAAAAAAGACTACTTCTATGAGCAACATGAAAAATATGTAGCAAAAAATAATATCACTGATGTACATTTCCTCGGCTACATCAGTGCAGGTGAAAAACGTTGGGCACTACAAAACTGCATCGCTTATACATCTGCATCGTTGTCTGAGGGGTTTAATATATCACAGCTTGAGGCGATGTATGAAGGTGCGCCTGTCGTCGTGAGTAATGCGACATGTCACCCTGAAGTGGCGGGTGATGCGGCACTCTATTTTGATCCACACTCGACCACTGAACTTGTCGATCGTATAACGAAATTGATCGAGCAGCCAAAACTACGGAGCGAAATGATCAAAAAGGGAACAGCTCGCGTCAAAGAATTCTCGTGGTCACGCATGGCCGACCAGACGGTTGACGTCTATCGCAGTATTCTCTAGGTAGCGTTATTCGCCTGCTTTTGTTAGTACAACATGACGATCACGACCTTCACCCTCTGAGTGCGTCTCAATGTCACTGTATTCACTCACCGTCTTGTGCACAATCCGACGCTCTGCAGCATTCATTGGCTCGAGGTGCTTGGCTTCACCACTTGAGCGAACACCCTCTATCCATTCACGTGTCTGCTCAGCTAGTCGATCATAGCGATGCTTTTTATAATCTGCTATGTCTACATTTACTCGGTTTAGTTCTGCTTCGTTATTCTTGAGAGTTGTTGCGATCATAAACTGCAGGCTACGTAGTGTCTCACCCCGTTGTCCGATCAAAAACCCATTGAGGTGTGTCGATGGCACATGTAGCTCGATAACTTCTTCATCGGCCGTAGCGTAGACTTCGGTATTTAACCCAAAAAACGACAAGATATCCTCGAGATATTTTTTGGCAAAAACGATTGATTCTTCTCTGTCCATCTAGCGTACTTTACTTCCTTTCCGGCGCTTTTGTACCGGCTTGGCTACTCGACGCTCCACCACTTGAGCTTCAACCGCTTTTTCAGCGCGTTTAGTTGTTGACGTAGATTTGGGAGAAGATTTTTTAGACGTATCAGCGACGAGTTCACTCATCTGCTCAACATCGTCATCGAGAATCGTCCGCTGCTGCCAAACAGCCACCATGCTTGATATCGCATAGAAAAGCAACAGGGCACCAGGTATTGGTAGTAAGACCATAGATGAGAGGGCAATGATCGGGATGATTTTCAGCATGCCTTGACCCATGGCGGCACTGACTTCTGCCTGGTCTGTCTCGCCAGTTGCGGCAGATCGCTTGAGGATATCGCGTAGTTTCTTGCCATCGCTAGCAACAGGGGTGATTTGCTTGCTCTGATACCACTGGAAAAATGTCGCAACAATCGCTAGTAGCAATGCAGGAATATACCAGTTACCTTGATGGATAACAGGTTTTGTCAGGTCAATCAGGTGCAGAAATGTCTCGTTAAGCTTAGAGTGGTCGGCAATGATAACTGCGATAGGATCCCAGCCCTTCATGAACGCATAAAAGAAATGGTCGATCTTTTCGCGATGAGATGAGATCATCATAATCACTTGGTATAGCGCGATAAATATCGGCAGCTGCACGATGAGAACTCCGATTGGTGCGAATGGATTAATCCCTCGCTCGCGGTAAAGCTCCAACATGAGTTGACCTTCGAGTTGTTTATTGCCAGCGGCTTGCTGCTTGATCTTCTTGAGCTCGGGTTGGATCTGACGCTGAAGTTTTGTCTGATGGAGCTGTTTTTTGATAAGCGGCCACATAAGTAGTCGTACTAAAACAGCAAATAGTATAATGGCGATACCAAAGTCATTACCTGGAATGACCCCATAAAGTCCCATCAGGATGTTAAATATCGGCTGCACCACAATGGATTCAAACCATGACATGAATAATGATTCCTCGGTTAGATGATAAATCTAATTATACCATCTATTGTTGTGTCTGGTCAGGATGTCGCATGCGAGAGAGGAGTTTTGTGATCTCCAGGCTAAGTTGTTGGTGTGTCATGACGAGAGCATCTGGTGATATAACAGTTAAGACGATATCAAATCCCTGTAGATGCTGTTTCATGTCATGTCGCACAATATTAAAAATACGACGTCGTATCCTGTTGCGCTTGACGGCTGATTTGTATATCTTCTTTGAGACGACAACCGCTACTCGGGTAGGGCGAGTCGGCGCCGATGTCGTGTATTTGGCAATGATGATGCGACTTCTCTGCGATACGCCATTTTGAAATACTCGCCGCAAAGCGGTACGACCATGAAAGCGATGTCGTTTTGGTAGCATATATCTATCATGTCATAAATCAAATATGCCGTCGACTTAACGGCATATTTGATTTATTGTACGTTTGATGTACAAATAGCTAAATGCTGATTTTCACTCGTTGTTTGAGGCGACGAGCTTTGAGAACCAGGCGACCAGCCTTGCTACTCATACGTGCACGAAAGCCATGCACGCGGGCACGACGACGAGTCTTTGGTTGAAATGTTCTTTTAGGCATACTGTAATGTATTCTAGCGTAAATCGTAGTTTTACTCAAGTCGTATACTTGAAATTTATCAAAAATGTTAGGTTTGATATATTGTTATCCACAGATCAATGTCGGTTATCCACATATTTAACAGAGGTAATTTGACATTGTGTATAAATATATCTTCGTACGGTATAAAACGTATACACAGTAAGTCTGACTTGTGGAAAACTCCCCCGCCCTCTATACTTGTACGTAGTAAAAGCGAGGGGAATAAAACTAAGTGACTGAAACCGAACGACATCGTTTATGGCAGAGTGTTTGCGGAGAGATCGAGCTGAGTGTGACGCATGCCGCATTTATGACGTGGTTTAAGAAAACGGAACTTCTCGATGTAACTGATGCGGGCGATATCTTTATCTCAGTACCGAATATATTTGCTAAGCAGCAGTTTGAAGTAAAGTTCAATTCCCTTGTGAAAGAAACCTTGAAACGCAACAATATTACTCCACGAGCTATCAACTACATCATCGGTAACAAAATAGAGAAGCAATCTGATAATCGCGTTGTGTCAATCGCTGCTCCACGACTAGCAAAAAAGGAGCTCTCACCTACTCATCAGCAAAGTCTTAATCAACGCTATACATTTAGTAACTATATCGTCGGCGGTAACAATGATCTCGCCTACGCAGCCTGTCAGGCGGCAGCGACACATCCTGGATCGAAGTATAATCCCCTTTTTATCTATGGTGGCGTGGGCCTCGGTAAAACGCATCTCATCCAGGCTGTCGGAAATGAGATCTTACGCAAAAAACCAGATATGCGCGTGCTTTATATCAATATCGAGACATTTGTTAATGAATTCCTGGATAGTATTCGGTTTAAGAAAAAGGGGTTTTCTGATAAATATCGCAATGTTGATGTGCTAATCGTCGATGATATGCAGTTTATCGTCGGCAAAGAAAAGACACAGGAAGAATTTTTCCATACCTTTAATGCCTTACACCAAGCGAACAAACAAATTATCATTAGCTCGGATAAACCACCAAAAAGCATCCCTACCCTGACTGAGCGCCTGAGAAGTCGGTTTGAATGGGGGATGGCGATTGATATTCAAATGCCGGATTTTGAAACACGCTGCGCGATCATCGACGCCAAGGCCGGACAGTCGGGTGTCAGTCTCCCCCGAGAGACGACCGAATACATCGCCAATAATATCAAGACGAATATCCGTGAGCTCGAGGGTGCTCTCAATCAACTTCTGGCTATTGCTGAGCTTCGCGGGCTTGAGCCAAATATTGATACCGCGATGGCGCTAATCGGTAATGTGAAGCAAAACCGACCCAACCACCTCACGCCGAAACATGTCATTCAGCACACCTCAAAGCATTTTCAGATCGAGATATCTGATATATTAAGTGCTCGCCGTGATAAACATATCGTGCTCCCACGACAAATCGCAATGTACCTACTTCGGAGCGAGCTCCATATGAGTTTCCCACGGATTGCGACAGAACTTGGGCGCAAAGACCACACGACCGCCATCCATTCTATTGAAAAAATCGATAAAGCTATCAAATTAGACTTTGTAGTTCGTGAACAAGTATCGGCGATACGGGATGCATTGTATGCGTAATATCATGAGTACAAATTGTGCACAAACTGTGTCAATAATGGGGTATAAGCCTGTGGGCTATTATCCACACCTTCCCCACTTTATCTGTACTGCGGTACTGAATCGTATCGCTCAGTGCATAAATCACCTACATTCGCGTCAGTTATCCGAGTACTATACCCCTTATTTATCCCCTTCTAAACGTACACGATATACCTCTGTTATAACCACTACTATTCCCCACTATCCACAGAGCCTACTACTACGACTACTATGTATATATAATAAAGAAAGGCAGATCATATGAAGCTTGTTGTAACCCAGGAAAACCTATCCCGTGCATTATCAATTGTTGGCCGAGTTGCACAAAGTAAATCCTCACTACCAGTTTTGAGTAATATTTTACTTCGCGCTGAGAACAATCAGCTCATGCTCGCTGCTACAAATCTTGAGATTGCTATCACGCAGCATATTGGCGCAAAAGTACTTAGTGAGGGGTCGATTACTGTGCCTGCTCGTCTCATTACTGACTACGTCGGTAATCTCCCAAAAGATACCGTGACGCTTGAGCTTGATAAAAACAAACTCCATATCACCAGTGAAAATTATCGCTCGACAGTTAATGGTATGTCGGCCGAAGAGTTTCCTGAGTTGCCGCAAATCGAAGATCCAGTGAAGTTTACGGTTAATGCCCCTGAGATGAAAAAATCTATCACGCAGACTATTCTCACCGCCTCACATGATGAAACACGCCCTATCCTCACTGGCGTCTACCTGCATACGCACGATACAGCACTCTACATGGCGGCAACAGATGGTTATCGCCTAAGCGAAAAGAAGGTCGCGGCTGTCGATTATGAATTATCGGCCATTGTACCAGTGCAAACACTCCAAGACGTGGCGCGGGTTCTTCCGGATGACTGTGCGGAGATCGAGGTATTACTCGATGCTCAGCAGATCCGATTCCTTATGGATGATATCGAGATAACTAGTCGATTGATTGACGGTGCCTACCCTGATTATCGCCAGCTTATACCAGCCTCAACAGAGATATCATTTACGACGAAGAAGGAAGATCTAATACGTATCAGTAAAATAGCGAGTCTATTTGCCCGTGAAAGCGGTGGTAGTATCACGATTAAGACCGATACTGTGGCGGGTACGGTATCGATCCATTCCCTTGCATCGCAAATCGGTGAAAATACCTCAGAGCTCCAGACGAAACCAAGTGGTGATGGGCAAATCACTCTTAACTCTCGCTACCTCATTGAAGCACTTGGTGTTATTGATGACGCAGAGATCGATTTTGGCTTTAGTGGAAAATTAGCGCCATGTGTCGTGCGGCCACATAAGAATGATGACTACACGCATATTATTATGCCGTTGAAGAGCTAGAAGCCTATAGCTTATGGCTGATAGCTAGTAGCTGATAGAATGAGATGTAATGAGTACTAATTCATTTAAAGATCTTGTAGTATGGCAAAAAGCCCACATTGAAACAGTTGCAATTTATAAAAACTTTAATCATATTAATGATTTTAGTTTTCGCGATCAAATTCAACGAGCAAGTGTATCTGTGATGAATAATATCGCTGAAGGTTATGCTCGTCGTAGCGATAAAGCGTTTATTAATTTTCTCCGAATTGCAAAAGGCTCAAATACAGAAGTAGAATCAATGTTGATACTGGCTGGTTCATTAAACTATATATCAATAGATAAACAGACTAAGTTACTAGAAGATAATGCTATTGTTGGTAAGATGTTAAGCAGCTTTATTAATAAGCTATCAGCTAAGGACTATTAGCTCTATGTTTTTGTCATCAATTCATCTCCGACAATACCGGTCATATACTGATGCGGTGTTTGAATTTACTCCAAGCGTGACGATGGTGACGGGTGCAAATGGGGCTGGTAAGACAAATCTACTTGAGGCTGTTTACGTACTTCTCACTGGGAGTTCATTCCGAGATGGTGACAGTGACTTATTGCAGCACGGTGCGACGTGGTGGACGCTAGACGGCGTCGTGGATGGTATTGAGCGTGAGGTACGATACGATGGCGCGAAATCATACCGCATAGGTGAGACATGGTACAAACGACTACCAAAACAATTCACGATGCCTGTTGTGTTGTTTGAGCCGGACGACCTCCAGTTGATTCATGGATCACCACGAGCGCGTCGGAAATACCTCGATGAGTGGATCATGCAAACAGATCGTCAATATAAATCATTGATTGCCCGCTATGAACGTATCGTGGCGCAGCGCAATAAACTACTAAAATCACCTCGGTATGACGAAGACCAACTTTTTATCTGGGATATGCAGCTGGCTGAGACGGCAACAATCATCATGCAGGCGCGTCGCCAGGTAATTGATATATGGAATAACCATCTCGCGGAGTACTACAGCGCGATTGCACAGACCGATACGGACATTACTATTCAATATCATAGTAAGACCCCAGCTGAAAACTATTATCAACACATCATCCAGCAACTTCATTATTATCATGAACGTGATCGGTTGATTGGATCAACGAGTGTCGGCCCACACCGCGATGACTACGAGTTTTTTATAGGAGGATCGTCATTTATCACCAATGCATCACGTGGTGAGGTGCGGAGTCTTCTCTTGTCGCTCAAACAACTACAGCGAACACAACTTGAAATAATCTACCACACTGCCCCACTCCTATTAATGGATGATGTGTTATCGGAGCTCGATGAATCACGCCAAAAACAACTTATGGCCATTAATGACGGTCAGCGTATCCTGACATCGACTAGATATCGTGGTGGACGAGCGACGAAGGTAGTGAGGATTGAGAGTTAGTAGGTAACTCTTGCGCCAGGGTTGGGTGAAAAACTAAATTCGAGAGGGTCATATCCCTTATCGCGTAAAGACTGATAGACTTGTTGCATCCGATCATTAATCGTGCCATCAATCAATGTTACTGTGTAGTTATTATCATTAAGTCCTTCGATATTTCTCGACAGCGCAAACGTGTTATTTTTAATCTCTTTTTCAATACCCTTGATGACCCCGAGTTTATTAGCAGTAATAGGTGTAGTTGAAAGACTTGATAGATGGCCTTCTACAGTAAGGTAATACGGCGAGCCTTCACCCGATACCGGGATATAGATATTAGGTTGTGAGTACGGTAGGTTAACAGTGAGTGGTTTGTTGTTACCTGTAATATCATAGAGTTTCATATAATCTTTACCAACATTAATTGCACTGATGGTGTTTGCTGATAGTTTAGATAGTACGCCAGTAAATGGTTTGATGATCTCACGTGATGTTTTGTCATTTGTATTATAAAAACTAATCGCTGATGTATCACCCGACTTTTTGAGGTAATATACGCCAGTATCTACTGTCGCTACTGGATTATATATGCTATGACTTGTATCACCGTAGAGGTCGCGCGTGAGAGTCTCTGAGTCAGCTGTATCAAATGTATATCTTTTTAGGTTAACCCTATCGTTGTCAGGCTCTAGATATAGTAAGTGGTCATTGCTGGCATATATAATTTTACGATCAATATTGTCGCTAAACGAGACGAAACTTTTTTTGATATCACCATCATTACTAATGAGGCTGTATGATTGAGGTGATTCTTGGAATAGTAACCCCCCCTCTTGGGTTGGCGTCGCAAATAATAATGCATTACCTTGACTGATACCAATGATTGAGACAGAACTATCCTTAAAAGACATGTACCAGTAGTAGTTATTTACTGTCGAGGTGTTGATATATGCCATCTTTGCACCTGAGTCACTATGATTAATATAGTCACTAAATATATTGTAAAGTGGGTGCCATGGATCAATTGATCCGACCGTAAATACCACACCGTTTTTTAACCACATAGCACTATTTACGTTAGTGATAAGGCGCTGAGATCCAAGTTGTTTAAACGTACGATTCGTCGGGTTGTAATTAACAAATGCATCACCATTATAGTAATTAATCGTGCCATCGGATTGAGCACTGGGATAGTACATATTGTAAACTAATGGTTTTGAGACAGGAGTAATTTGGTTATTGAGTGATGCGGTAAATGCGTAGATGGCCGAGCCAATAAATGCGATACTGACAATAACCAGAAGGATGTTGATAACTTTTAAGATTCTGGGATTTTGGTACATCTAACTCTCCTTCTCTACTGATAGTGAGTAGTCACGTGTTGCAATGTTCTGGACAATGATCTTGACGCGCAATTTATCACCACTATCGAGAAAACGAATTGTAAAGGTATAGGTCTTGTCTGTGCGAGCGATATTTGAACTGATCTCGGCTAGTCGGTCTATATTACCCGTGAGACTATAGTGTTCGCGATGGATTTGATTCATGACATCGACACTGATCTGAGGCAGTGCTTTGTCGAGGAGTTCCCTATTTATAACAGTAATCGCCGCAATAGCCTCTTCAGGCTTGTCATATCCCCTGGTCGGCTCCTCTTGGGGAGTGAATGGCGAGTTTTGGGCATGAACATTTTGTGCGTAACTATATAACCCGATACTTGCCATAAGTAGTACGGCAATTGCAAGCAACTTCATAATCAATGACCTGTCCATCTAGTTACCTCCTGGTAAGTTGTTGTAGAGATTGTTCATGACGCCGACGAAGGCGGGATTGCGATCATTGGTGCTACCAAGTGATCCTGATGGTGGTACTTGATCAATATGAAGGTGCGGATAGGAGCCATTACCTGTACAAAGGCTTTCGCCGACGCGTGCCAGATAGGCACCAGCCTTGACATCGCTATTTACAGCGGGTGTTGAACCATCCGTCCTAATATGTCCGTACCAATATTTATACCCATCTTTACCAATGAAGTTGATCGATTGACAGCCGGTACCCATATAATTCATGCCGATGCCAACGATTTTTCCATCAGAGATTGCAACGACTGATGATCCTGTTGTGTTGTTGTCAGGTTTCTTTGATATATCAAATGCTGGCGAACCATCATGATGACAGTACGGTGATGATGTGCGGCAAGGCCACGTATAACCGTTTGATATGAGATTTTTTGGTAAGACTACAGGGAATGCATAGCCCGATACGTCGACGACTCCCGTACCGCCCGGGCCTGTGCTACTACAAGATCCGCTTGTAGTAGCACTCGCAAGTTCTTCGGGGGATAGTCCACCAAATGCGCTAAGAGCTTGCGTGGCAAAGCCGAGTCGTGTTGTGAGTTCGCTCGCACACTCTGGCGACCCAGGTAGGCAGGGTATCTCGAAGCGCTCGAGCCATATCTTAGTCGGTTCGCGCAGGTCAGACGTTGCTTTGATAGGATCGAGAACACTTGATTTGTAGCCACCTGATAATTCTTGCCAGAGGAAATCCAACTGCATACCAAGGTCATCACTTGGTTTACCGACACTTGCTGCGTAGGCAAGTAAAGCAGTCTTTCTACCGCCAAACCATTGTATGATGCCATAAGCGCCACCATTTGGGTTTGTGATACCTGGCTTGAGATTAAACGTACCGCCACCAGACTCTTGCATAACATTTCCGATAACTCCTGCAGCTTGCTTCGCAGTGAGTCCCTTGGCTATCAGGAATTTAAAGAGCTGCTCTGCGGTAGAACCGCCAGATGGGACGGTCGTTGAAGTACCAGTGCCGCTACCATCCTCAGGCGGACATGGCACAACTTCTGCAGAACAGCGGCTATAGCCTCGGATGTCTTGCTCGATATTAAAGTCATAGCGACAGTCTATCGGGTCGGTTGTCTGGGCGGCAGCGCTAACAGGCGCCACGACAAGAGCGAGAGCACTAAAGACTAGTAATAGTGATTTAATATTCTTTATCATGGAGGTGATACCTGTATATGAATATGAGTACATGCATCATCGAACTCTATTATGCCGGAGGGTAGATTGAGAATACCAGGTGTTCGGCAACCAGAAGCGGCTTGACCAATTCCACTTCCTGATGGCAATATGGAGACAGCGTCTCGCAAAAATCCGAGAACTTTCGGATCATTTGCTGTAGAGGGTGTAATCTTTACCCCATTGATAGGGTCGAAATCGATTGAACCACCATTATGGTGAGCGAGTCCTGTGCCTGTACATATTGCACCAGTTGGCTCATTGCGAACAAGCGAATAGATACCGAAGGAATGCTTCTGTGAAAGACTTGCAAGTAATTTTAAGACGTTGGAGTTGATATGGCAGGAAGAATTGCCATTAGCATAGGCAGTTATTTGAGCCTTAGCATTTTGATCGCCTGTGAATGTTACTTTGCCGGAATCTAATATCTTTTTGGCGAGCTCTTGATCAGTTCCGCTGACGGGAGTAAGGCTACCGCCGCCGCCACTACTCGCACCTGTGAGTACGGTTTGTCCTGGGACATCACCTGGCTCAGTGATATCACCGACAGTTTTGTCGAGGGTATAGATACGAAAGTTCGACATCATCTCACTTTGTTCCATGCATTTTTGACCGCTCGTCCATTCTTCACCTGCTGAGCCAATACCACTACTTTCTTGGAATGTCTCACCCCAAGGGAAGGTACGGTACGCACACCAGTCAAGGTATTTGCCATAGTCGTTGACGTAATTACGCGTACTGTAGTACTGATCGATAAGCCCCTGTACAGTGCCTTTTACGAAAGCGACGGCTAGGTTATCGGATGAACCAGCTTCAGGGAGTGTGTAGCCTTTTGGAAGACCGGTTTCGGTGTCTTTCTCAACATAGTCATTATCTTCCATGTATTGAGCGACCTTTTCAGTATCGAGCTCAAGATCGGCGGCCGGCATGTGGTAGCGGACATTACATTGGATATCAAGGGCGATCGGCTTACCGTCTGGACCGGCTTTATTATAAGCATCCCATGGGTCAGGTTTACACTTTTTGAGGCGGGCTGGGTTGATGCTCGCCGCCGATGCGCTGGATGATTTTAATGGGAGAGAGATAGCCCCACCTACAAGGCCAGCCGCCGATGCGAGGTATCCAGAGCCAGTGTTTGATGATGGCGCCATGACGCTATTCATACTCATGGCGAGGCGCGAGACGAGTGAGTATTGTGACTTTGTGTCATTCCACGATACACCTTGGCTATCGATGCTATCGTAGGCGAGGTTGGTTGCTTTGAGTTCTTTTGAATACGCCATTATTTGCTCATCAGTTCCAGGTATGAGTCCATTTGTCTTGGCGGCCTCCCCGCTATCAAAAGCCTTGGCTGTCCAAAGTGCCGCTTGTATCTCTTCGGGCTTTTTATCGATATCATCAGGTACAGGATTACCGGAAAGTACCATGGATAAGCTTGCCTGGATGATAATCATCACGACAAAGGCCGCCACGACAATTCCGACGTTGTAGGCACTAATCCCCTCGCCTACACCGGTTAGCCAGGCAAGAGCACTGACGATAGCAGATACACCACGTACGACCCAGTTTTGGATAAATTGACACGTTGTGCTGTTTAGTGGCGTTATCGTATCGATAAGTGCCGCGATACCAGCGACGACCCCAAGGAGTGACATTAAACTAAGCCCAAGGGAATACTTTTCTGTCGCTTCCGTGGAGATTGCTGGAGTACCGCTGATAGAAGACATTTTAGTGAGAGTGCCATCAAGAGCATTTTTGTTGTAGTAGGGGTTATCCATTTTTTGGTCAGAGATGCCACTGTCTCCACCTGATTGATACGTGGCGTAGGTTGCCTTCGGATCATCGATTGATTTTCTTTGATCAGTTTTGGTAAGGAGTTTGCCGACGACCTCTGCCTCATGGGGTGAGGCGTCATTTGATTTTACTTTCCACGCTAGAGCCGATATAGGCGCAGCATACTGAGCGAGCGAGACACCCTTGGCGTAGCGAGCTACCACGGCTGCCGCTCCAATCATATTTTTGAGTGAACAGGCCATATCTACCGCACCTGTCACGAGAAATGCCTTTAGCATATTACCCACCGTAGCCTTAAAGGCAGGTCCGACGATATCACCGAGTTGACCAGCAATCTTCATACCTTTATCAGTAGTAGCTATCTTGTCTGATGTGGTGGTATCATTACCGTTTGCATCTTTGCCTGTTTCTGTTTTTACAGTGAGATCTCCTACCGGTCTCGTCTTTCCTTTGGCGACAGCTTTCACATCCTCATCGACAGTGCCGGTGAGTTTCGGTTCTTTTTTACTAATACCAAGCTTTCCCATCATCCACGCGTATGCTTTATTTACATACCCAAGAGAGCGCATATTGAATGCTGTCCTCACTTTCGTCTTGACGTGGCTAACACCCTTTTTGTTCATCTCTGCAGCAAGCTCTGATGGAGAAAACACATGTTCTTTTCCGTCTATCTCCATCTTGTAACTTTCAGGAAAAGTGCGTGTGGCAGGCCCTATACCTAGCTCTTTTCCATCTACTGTGATCCCCGCTCGCTGAAGTCGCTTAATATCGCGCTTACTCAGAGACTTAAATTTGCAGCGAATCGACATCTTTTTACAGCCCGATATAAGTTTGTCACGATCTGCTTTACTGACAGCCTTGTTACTCAGCATCTTTGACATTCGTCGATCAAGTGATGGCAGCTGATCGTTGAGGTCGTCGAGTATATTTGTGAAAAATGCTATCGGGCCAAGAGAAAGTGAGACAAAGCTAACCGCAGAAATAATCAACCCAACGATAAGCACGGTAGCCGCAATGCCACCACCTGTTTTGTTAACCTTGATCTTGCCGAGTATTTTTGCAGCTGCACCCACAACAGGCGTCCCCATTGCTGAAGCTGTTGCGATAGCGGCTTTACCAGCGGCAGTGTCTCCGACAGCCTTTTTCTCACCGTCTTTTATTGCACCGCGAGCAGCGTCGTGATCGGCGATGATATCATCACCCTTTTTGTCTACGTCTTGCAGGTCAGGATGGCTACGGAACATATCATCGGCGTGGTCTTGGCCGACGTTGAGGTCTTCGCCCTTTCGTAGTTTCTCCTGCGTGCTCATCTAGCTAGTAGCCTCCTTGGCTCTGACCTTGATCGACATATGGTTGCTGCTGAGAGTCTTGCGGCGCGGCTTGCTGGAGTGACTGCATCTGCTGAGGGTTGGTTGTGATAAGCGATTGCTCGGTGGGGCTAGCGATGATCTGCAAATGCACGTGGTTTTGCCCGGCAAAGAAAAGCCCCTGCCCGACTGGGAAGTTCGCCAGGCGCTTTTTCTCCTCCTCGGTCAGTTTGAAGACGTCACTCAGCACATCGACAGCACTTGAGGATTGTTTGAGGAGCAACTGCATACTCGAGTTGGCGACAATCGCTCGTCCCATCTTGCTACTCATGAAGTCCTCAACATCCTGCGTAACGGTAGTAAGTCCAAGATAATACTTACGGGCGCGCTTGGCAAGGCTAAAGAGAAAGTTCGCCGAATCATCGTATTTCATAAGTTGCCACGCCTCATCAACGATCAGCATACGCTTGCGCTGTTCGGTGCGGGTCTTGTTCCAGATGTAGCTCAGGACGATATACATGGCAACGGGGCGAAGCTCATCCTCGAGGTCGCGGATGTTGAATACAACCATCGAGTTGTTGATATCGATATTACTCTGCTGGGAGAAGATACCAGCAAAGGTACCGCTAGTGTATTTGCGTAGGCGCTGTGCTAGTTGTGGGCCGCTGCCACCCATATGGAGTAGTGTCTCATATAGATCCATAATTGTCGGCGGCGGTGAGTTGTGTGTCAGAGGGTCGCTGGTGATACCGACACGGGCATAGGTATCGATGAGTGCTTGGTCGAGGTCGGCTTCTTCGCTTGGTGCAAGGGCTGCCATCATCACGCCATTTGACGCCATCTGAGCACCACCCAGCATGAGGCGTAGTAGCCCGTGGAGCGTTACAAGATTGGCCCGTAAGGCATCGTCGGCTTCTTCACTATCGACGACACGTGGTAGATCAAATGGGTTGATACGTGTCGTACTGTTGAGGCTGAGGCGGATGTAGCTACCACCGACGGCATCGGTCAGGCGCTGATACTCGTTTTCAGGGTCGATGATGATCACATCGCTCCCCATCATCATGGTACGTAGGGCTTCGAGCTTGACGGTAAATGATTTACCAGCACCAGACTTTGCAAAAACCACCATATTGGCATTTTCTAGAGAAAAGCGGTCGAAGATGACAAGGCCGTTATTGTGCATATTGATACCGTACAGGACACCTTTGTCTTGGGTGAGGTCAGCGCTGGTAAATGGAAATGACGTGCTGATCGCGCCCGTATTCATGTTGCGGCGGATCTGTAGCTGGTCGGTCATCTGCGGGATAGAGCTGTTAAGCCCCTGCTCTTGCTGCGAGCTGGCGACCTTGCTCATGACGAGCTGTTGGCCGAGGATTGTCTCGACTTTGTGCTGGATGAAATTCATCTCATCGAGACTGTCGCCATAAATCGTGAGGTAGAGACCATAACGGAAAAATCGCTCTGCCCCGACCTGGAGTTGATCACGAAGTTCCTCTGCATCCTGGATAGCTGCCTCAAGACCTGGGTCACGGACACGGCCTTTGTCTTGGTTCATGCTCATACTGGCTTCAAGTTGGGTGACTTTTTTGCGCAGGTTGTTGAGGACGACTTGGCTTTCGACTGGGTAAATGAACATACTGATATCGATCACCTCGTCGAGGTTGATGATGCTACTGAGCCACCCAGTGTAAATCTGGCGTGGGTAGCCATAGACATAGAGGGTGCGGCCGTATTTGGTACCGAGGCGGAAGTAGGCACTCTGTATCTCGAGGCTGCCCGGGGCGATCGTGTCGCGCAGTGTCGTGATACCTTTAAGAAATTCTTGCTCGATCTCAATCTGCTCTTGCTTGCGCTGAGCTTCGGCCGTGTTGATAACATCGGTTTTCTTCTTGCCACCAAATAATCCCATTATTCTACCACCCTATTCAAATGAGGTTGCATAGCCAAGCCGTCACCACCTTTTACGTAGGTACCAATGATCTGCTCGAAGTCGACAAGTGGCTGGCGTACGGCAGTATCGGGGTTGTAGACGTTATAGTAGAGCGACGCCAACTCTTTGGTTTGGAGCTGGACACTGCGGACACCCATCTGGAAAAGTCCACTCGTGACAGCGCTAACACGGTTATTGATCTCGTCTTTGGCCTTTTCGTAGGCTGCACGGTCGATCTGGATATTTGTCTGCTGCTGAGGCTTGAAGAGGTTAGCAAAAAGATTCTTACTGTTATTCACGGCGCTACTGACGTCCCCCGTGATGTAATACGGTATGACGATGAAAAAGCTCTTGTCCATAATATTGGCTTCTTGTGACAACTGGTCGACAAAGTTTATGTAGTCCTCCATGAGCATACCGAGGAGCATATTGTCTTGGTCGCGGCGAAGTTTGGCGAGGTGATCGAGGTATGGCCCGATATCGACACGCTGGGAGCGGATAAGGATCTGGATCGGGAAATACAGCGAGTTGAGAAAGCTCTGATAGCTGTATTCGACTCCCTCACGTTCGCGGTCGCTCATGAGGTCAAAGTTGATCGACTGACACGCGACAACAGCACGAAAACTTCCGTCATTCATGACGACCATTCCCTCGCGGATCTCAGATATCTGAAGGGTGTTTTGTGCACTATTTGGGTTACGGGCAGCTTTAGACTGAGCTGTGTCTGTCGACGCAGCTGTAGCGGGAAAAGCACCAGCATTTGGTGCACTGCCAACAGTTGGTTGTTGTTGCTCTGGTTGCATATCCCCTCATTGTTCCCTGTCGCCAGGGGCCACCCTATTAGAATCTATCGCAGTGATACGACGACTTCGTCATCGTTACTCTGAAGACGATGTGCCTCACGTGCTAATGCACTGATCGATAGATCATTATTGTTTGCAAGTCTCATTATATCAGGTGAAGGAGTATTATCGCTAGCGCTTATTTGAGGATTTTCGACAGGTTGTGCGACAGGTGTTGGTGCTGGTGGCTCGGCATACCCACTTGGTGGTATGAGTGGTGATGGGTTAAGGATGGTTTTCTGTACGGTAGCTTGAGGGTCGGGCTGGACAGAAGGACTACTAGCAGGCTCGAGGACTCGCTGGCGCATCTGTGATGGATAGGGGTTATACGTAGGTGCAGCGGCTACTTGTGGCGCTGGTAGCATCATTTCGTCTGGCTGAGCGGTTGGGGTCAATGCTGGATCAATCGGGAGTGGAAAAGCTGAGTAATCAGCCGCAACTGGAGTAGCGGGCTGGGCAATCGCTGCCTGAAACCGCTGAGTCATTTGCTGTTTACGGATGGCGTCTTGCTGCTCGATCAGGCTGTCAAACTGGTGGCCGATACCGATCGATTCGTCCATGACATCATCGATCGTACTGGCTTCAGCTGTCACCGTATCGGCGAGGCTCGTCAGAGAGGTGTTGGTAACACCACGTGCCGCCCAGCCCTGGGTATCAATGACCTGGGATAGGTAGGATAGGCGTCGCTGAGCTTCATCCGCCCCATACTCTTTGGTACGTGACTGCTCGACGACACGCGGGGCGACGATCGTCACGAGGTCTACCTGCCCCTCAGCATCCCATTTGCGGATACGAGGTTTGAGATAGAACTGTATGACGGCCGCAAGGTAGATCTCCATCGGCTGATCTTTGCGTAGTGGTAGTGCAAGTGCCCCAAAAAAGATGATGAACGGTAGCGGGATGAGGATAAGTCCGACAAATATCTGTGCCATAAACCACGCCATAAA
>CAZKIA010000005.1:36274-47258 GCA_964552765.1 uncultured Candidatus Saccharibacteria bacterium | reverse complement strand
ACCCTTTACAACTAAAAAAGAAATTCGGGGGAAATCTCAAAAAATAAGGCAAAGGGTTTTTGGTTGTGTCGGGACGCTGGGCGCGCGGTATGCGCGCAGGCGTCAGGGCGGAGCTTCACTCATTTTGCTCAAAATCGGTTCGAACTTGGTTGTAAAACTCCACCAAATTTGGACAAATCCGCAAAACCATAGCTCCCCAAGCAAAAACGGGCGTTTCGCGCCCAGATTTGCAATTTTGTCCTGATTTGGTGCGGATTAAGAGACTCTAACTCTCGACCTCTTCAAAGAAAACAATAGTCGAGATTTGCTCTGGGCGCGCTGAAAGCGCAGTCGGGAGCTCAGCCTTCATGCTCGATTCGGTTCGGACTTTGGCCGTAAGCTCCACTGAGGACTTAAACAATCAGCCGAAAGGCACCTATACGATCATTCATCACATCCCGATCACAATGTCTGTTGAGTCATAGTATAATGAAGTGAGTGGTCATCATTGCGATTATCGGTATCGTCATCGTTTCGCTTGTCGTGACGTATCTCACCAATCCCTTTTCGCGCTACTCAATCATCCGTCTCCCCTACCAAGTACGGCTGGAATCACGCACGATCACAGCAGCAAACAACAATCAAAAGCTGACAGTGCGTCAAAATATCTTTTGGCGGATATTCGCCTATTATCAATGTGGCGTATACATCCTTACGACTCGCTATATTGCGATGAGTAGCCCACGATCGCAGGGGCGTACCGTAGATGCTATCATCAAGGACATCCACACTCTACGCTATGACCCCGATAAGCTGCTGCTCATATCGGGGGATCATTTCAACGGATTGTTTGTAAGAAACCTCGGTGTTTTCTATTACCCGATGCTTGATCGCGCAATCAAAAGTACTGATGATGATTGGTACAACCGTCAAGCTGTTTACCTGCAAACGGTCGCCTATGCTCTCGGCGTCTTTTACAAAAACCCTCACCTGACCACTACGATTGTACCGATGGGGCCATACACGGCGACGTGCATTAACTTCTACGCTTATCCGTCGGATGCATTGTTTGGCATACTGTACGCACTCGGCGCTCTTACGGGCATTGAACCCGCTACGCCACATCACTATGGCACGCTGCGTCATAAGCTCACGACCAAGCAAACAGCAACAGACCTCATCACTACATACGCTGATACGCTGCGAAAACTATACGACGAATATCGACGCTATACATTTGACGAGCAAATTCACCTGATCAAACGAGACGTTCACCTTTCTGGGGCAAAAGATATCACGCGGCGATACTCTGCATTTTATGACAATGTGATTTTTTGGAAGACAACGCAGCTCGCGATGAAGCTCGGTGTCATCCCAAACGATACTTCATTTCTTAAAAATCTAAAGACTACTATCATCGATACATTCTGGTTAGAAGAAAAGGGATATTTCCTGGAAGACCTTTCCGAGGAAGGTGCTAAAAATAGTTACTATTCTTCTGACTGGCTGATTGTTCTATCGACTGGATTTCTCGATATCGCCGAGCCTGCCGAGCGCGACTACTACGAGCGATCGGCGTCGTATATACAAAAGTACAAAATCGATCAGCCATTTGCTATTAAGTACCAGTCCGACACACGAGCACACAGACAATTCTTTGTTGTACGCATGGCAGTGGCATCGTATAGTGGTGATGCAGTCTGGAGTTTCTGGGGGATGGAGTATATCAAAGTACTGACACTTCTCGGGTATTATCATGATGACAAGTCATACTTCGATGCGGCCAACCATCATCTCGGTATATATGAGGCAAATATGTTGCGTGATGGTGGGTATCCAGAGACATATGATGCCGCGGGTAACCTCCTTAAGACTCCGCTGTATCAAAGCATACGCCAGACAGGATGGGTCATTGGATTTGAACAAGCCCGTGCGATGCACCGATCACTCAGTCGTAATAATTTATAGATTGGCGATGGCCAAAGATTCTAAATAGTTGCTTCCCAGTCAAAGTTAAACATATCTTCACGATGACCGCCGAGACCTTTGCCGATGTGTGAATAATCATCAACAAACTCGATATATTTGATGTATTTTGCCATCTTATATCCTGATTTTGTTTCAACACGAAGTCGAATTGGCGCACCATGGTTAATAGGCAAATTTTTACCATTCATCTCATAGGCAAGTATCGTTTGTTCGTGCAACATGTCACTCGTACGAAGCCCAACATAATACTGAGAACCATCAGGATAAATATCATAACTATAGAATATAACGTATTTGGCCTTTTTACTCGGTTTGCAGAGTTTTAGGATATCGCGCATCGGTACACCAGTCCATTCCGCAACACCTGTCCAACCCTGGATACAGATGTGCTTAGTTATCTGGGTTTGCTTATGCATAGATCTGATGTCATTCAGGGAAAGCGATAAAGGCGTTTCAACCATACCCTTGACCTCCAACCGCCAATCCTTGAAGTCATGCATCTTCAGTACTTCATATTCTTGTGTTGTTGGCGGATATCCATTCACACGAAAAAATGGCGAGATATCTTGTTTCGTATACTTCTGCCGTGACTTGAGACGACCAAACAACAACTTCACGATAGGTACATAAAATGTCGTGAGAATTCGACGAACAATGATCGGATATTTAATAGAGATAAATGAAGCGACTATATTGAAAACAACCAACAGAGTCATCATCATAAAGAACCATGCCAGCGCCAGCGCAAAATCTATCTCGGTATTACCTGATACAAAACGTTTGACGCTATCATGGAGATGAAGGCCCATGGTCATTGTGATATGAATGAGAATAAACAGCGAAAATAATACCATGACGATAAAATGTAAGCTGCGTGCGACCTGACGTCGCCCAGCGAAGATTTTTAGATAGCCAGGAAAACGCGCAACAAGCGCTGGTGAGAGCGCAAGGCCTGACAGAATCTGAAGTGGCGCCAAAACAAAAATGACCCCCGCATAAGTAAGTTGTTGTAGCGCATTATACTGCGCACTCTCAGCCGGAATATTCAGCGTCAGATAATTTCCCATCACAGCGATAGCTTGAGAAAAGATATTTGCATCTGTCGGTATAATACGCTGCCATTGGTTACTAAAGATCAGATACGCTATATACAGAAAGCCTGTCACAACCCAAATAATTGCCGCTGTAAAGTGCCAGTGCCGTCCTGAGCCGAGATTATGCTCGCCACCAGGTAATGCCCCGATATAAGCAGGCGGTGCTTCAGCTTCATCACGCGCCGTCCACAACTTGTCTTTTGGCATGATCTTTTTGCCAAAACGAAGCCAGTGGTTATCATCCGTGGTATGATCGGTCCAATATAATTTTGGATGATCGTATAATATCTGTATACCACTGCGAATCAATACTACGAGACAAAAAAGATTAATGAGGTGAAGTATAACGATCAACCCGGGCACACTAATCTGTGGTTCCATACCCTCATCATACACCTCGAATCAAGCACAAGCAAAACAGCTGGAGCTACAGTATTGCTCACAATAATCGATATGAACACCTATTGCCTACGGTAAAAAGAGCCTCTGCGTCGATTGTTAGTGAACTTTATAGTATAATTATGTGTATATTTACCAAATAAGGCGCTTTAGCTCATCGTCTGCGTAAGCAGCGTCAGAAAATGATTGTAGAGCAGCCCCTGCGTCGATTGTTAGTGAACTTTATAGTATAATTACCAGTACATTTACCAAATATGGCTCTTTAGCTCAGTTGGTAGAGCAGAGGCCTGAAGAGCCTTGTGTCCCCAGTTCGAGTCTGGGAGGAGCCACCAAAATAAAATACCCTAGCTTGTCTAGGGTATTTTATTTTGGCTTGAGTATCTGCTCAAGAAACTAGAACTGGCAGTTCGGTGAAACAAACAAAGGAAGCGAGAGCTTGCTCTCGACCCTTTGTGAGTTAAGAAACGAGCAAAGCGAGAGATGTCTGGAAAGAAATTATTCTCGTTTACAGTCACACCAATACGGTATGCTAAGCTATCTATATGAAGGGTAGACTATTTCTCATTATTCTATTAGGCGGGATCATTAGTGGCGCGGTGATGTATTTTTCCCAGACTAAACCCACAAAGTCTGACATACCGGTTGTAACCGCAACGATAGCCTGGCAAAAATTTCGCCTGCATGCACCACAAACCGAGCGTGATCACGAGATTGGGCTCGCCGCATTTGACGCAATCGCACCCGATGAAGGCATGATATTCCGTGGCATGCCTGTCGGCCGCCAATCAATCTGGATGAAAAATATGAAGTTTGATATTGATGTGTTGTGGGTTAACAAAGATAACCAAATTATCCATATCGTGCAAGGTATGTCGAAGTCTGATCAGACAACCAAGTATCATAACCCCGACACCACACCATCGGCTTATGTTATTGAGCTTCCTAATGATACATGTAACAAGTATGGCATCACCGTTGGTCAGCGAGTAGTAATTGCTGAATAATCGCTAGTAAACGAAGATTCGCTCGCTCCCCGTCTCGGAACCTTCAATATTTGAGATAATCTTAAGCGTGTGCGATGAGCCATCTTTAGGAATCGTTACCGTTAGATTGGTAGCGAATTGCCCTTTAAGCTGACTGTCTATTTTGCCGTAGAGACTACTGATTTCTGATGGCGTATTTGCCTCAAGATATTGACCACCCGTCTTTTCGGCGATCTGTCGAATCGAGGTAGCATCAAAAGTTGAGCCTTTAATGCCAACAGCAAATATCGGAAGGTTAGCCTTCATAGCCTGTGCCGTAACTGATGCTTCTGTCGCAGAATGAGATGATGTGTCTGTACCGTCCGTTAATATCGTGACGGCCTTGCGACCACAATTTGGCACTGCGTTGATGGATTGATTCAGAGCATCATACATTGACGTATCGCCACGCGCCTCAATCCCAGCAATCGCCGACTTTGCTCGTTGCTTGTCGGTTGAGATAGGTGCAAGTATATCGACCGAACTATCGAACTGTAATACGCCGACTTGATCAGACGAATTGAGTTTGTCGATATAGGTCGTGGCAGCAGATTTTGCATTATCCATAGCGGCCCCCGCCATACTACCCGAGTGATCAATCGCAAGTATATTGGCAAGAGGAAGCTTAGCACTATCAACTGCGTTGAATTCAAAATTATTTATCTGCTTACCATCTAGATAGACTTTAACGTCATTTTTTGAAAAGTTTTTATTGACATCACCACTCTCTGCACTAACCGAAACGTACGCTGAGATAACTTTTGGGTTACATGTATCGATCTGATTTATCCTCAGCGTCAGTCCTTTTAGATTGCGATATGATATTGTACCCCCCGACAAATCACTGACGTTACCCTTGAACTCAGATTGGGTAGACTGGGCCGTTTGATTACTATCAAGAGGTGGACGTAGTAGCATAGCAGCCACCACTCCGATCAGGACGAACAACACCACTCCTACGGTTGTCGCAATCCATATAAGCGTACGACGACTCATACTAGTATTACTTGATTTTTATATTATCTATTCGCGTCGATCCAAATACCCAGCTAACGGTCGTACCTGATGGAACTTTTGAAAATGCTACGAAACAATCAAGCGTCTCATCAGACTTCAACCACTTACTGCATGAAGGTGATGCCAGTACTTTATCATCCTGATCGGTGATCGTGCTGTACTTTTTACCTGCATTTTCATCAAGCAGATATGAACTTGTCCTGCTGTCAAATGATGACAACACTGAACCGGTATACACCGTATCACGGCAGCCTGCACATTTATTACGGATACCAAAATCAATTGTCGTATTCGTACCTGTCTGTCGCGGCTCATATATGAGAATATCTAATTTATCATCTGCTGACGCATACGTACGAACCACTTTTTTGGTCGATGATCCTGTGTTTTCATTACTACTCTGTTTACTTGATGGGGTGTTTGATGTTGTGTTGGTCGATGCCTCGTTGTTGCCTTTGAGCAAAAGACTGGCAACAAGTCCGATCAAAATTATGAAAAGCAGGCCTAAGCCGATCGCTATCTTGATTAACAAATTTTTATTGTCTGTACTGTGCGGCGTACTAGAGGAGCTAGTAGACGTTGGTTGTAAGTTTTCATCTTGTGGCTGATCGTTCATTATTCCTCCGATACGGTCACTTAATTATTTTTTACACCTATCAATCTTATCATTGACTATTTTGATTGTCCAAAAAGATTATGAAGGTTAGTGAGTTCTGACGGTAAAACTATCAGTGTTTTCTGACTCGGCTCAACAGATATTTTCTCAATCGTTTGGAGTGTACGAATGTTGATACCACCAGGAACCTTACTAAGCATGGTGGCGGCATCAGCGACCGCTGCAGCAGCAGATTTCTCACCCTCGGCTGTGATGATAACAGCGCGGCGTTCACGCTCGGCTTCGGCTTGCTTGGCCATGGCGCGCTTCATGTCTTGTGGTAACTCAATGTTTTGCACTTTGACATTCTCAACATCAATACCCCATTTGTCAGTTTCGGCATCGACAATCGCTTTGATCTGTTCACTGATCTGCTCGCGCTTGCTCAGCAATTCGTCCATGTCGACATTTCCCGTGACGTCACGCAAAGCAGCCTGAGCAAACTGGCTGGTTGCGTAGATATAATTCGTCGTCTCAAGCACCGCCTTGGGCGCATCAATCACGCGGAAATACACCACCGCATCGACGCCCACTGTCACATTGTCTTTGGTGATAACTTCTTGCTTTGGCACATCAATCGGCGTACTACGCACATCAACCTTAATCATCTTTTGGACAATCGGCACGACAAAACGAAGGCCAGGGTCGCGCGTACCGGTAAACCGCCCGAGCGTCAGCACAACACCACGCTCGTACTGATCAATAATTCGAATGCTTGAAAAGGCCACTATAAGTGCGACAACAACCCAGAACCCAACAAATCCTTCCATGTCCTCTCCCCTTACCTAATTACCATTTACTCATTACTGTTTACTAATTATACGCTATTTCTCACGTGCGAGCGAGATCAGCTGATCAAGCAATTCTGGATACTTCATACCTTCGACCTGCCATAATTTTGAATACATACTGATATTAGTAAAGCCTGGGATGCTGTTGATTTCGTTAAGATAAATTTGGTTATTTTCATCAACAAAGAAGTCAATCCGCGCCATACCTTTACATCCTGTCGCCGCATAGGCAGCTACGGCATACTGTTGCAATATGGCCACCATATCATCAGGTAAATCTGCCGGCACGCTGATAACTGATGTACTTGATTCACTGTATTTATCATCATAGTTATAAAATTCTTCTCCTGGGTGCACCTCACCTGCCCCAGACACACGAATGATGTGATTACCAAGCACCGACAGCTCTATCTCACGCGCTGCAACGGCTCGTTCAATCAGTACTACATCATCATGCAGAGCCGCTTTATCGAGAGCTGCCTTCCAGCTCGACTCGCGCGTCACCCGACTCACGCCAACTGATGATCCTGCGCATGACGGTTTGACAAAGAGTACCTGGCCGAGTTCACTAACCATATCCGCATATTTTGGCCGCTTGTCCTTAACGTGCCATGTTCGCCACGGTACGACAGGAATCTCACGCTCGCGCAAGAGTCGTCGTGTCATATCTTTATCCATCGTGACCGCCGCACCAAGCACGCTTGGCCCCACACACGGCAGGTGCATCAACGCACACAATCCCTGCACCGTACCATCCTCGCCAAATTTACCATGCAGTATCGGCAGGACAACATCAACAGATACGATGGTATTACCCGGTATAGCCACAAACTGCCTCTGACCAAGTGCCGGAAATAACTGTGGGCGACCAGTATGCGACCCGTCAATTGTTTCTGTTAACCACCATTTGCCATTACGATCGATATAGGCAAGTGTCACATTGTACTTTTCATTATCAAGTGCCGCATAGACATTGAGCGCACTATTGAGAGAGACTTCATGCTCTGAAGATTCACCACCGTAGACAAGCAGTACGGATAGTTTAACCATAACTCCAGTATACTATAGATATGACGAGAATGCCGCTCGCCGAGAGAATGCGACCACAAACACTCGATGATGTAATCGGACAAACCTCTATCGTGGGGGATGAGGGTTTGTTGCGCAAAATTGTTATGTCACAGCAGCCAACCAGTCTGATACTATGGGGGCCACCCGGTACTGGTAAGACAACGCTGGCACGAATCCTTGCCCGAGAGCTTGAAGCGGAGTTTGTAGAATTGAGTGCCGTAACTGCAGGTAAAAAGGACGTGTTACAAGTTGTCGAGCATGCTCGCCAAAACTGGAACCTCAAGCTTCGTACGATTTTGTTTGTCGACGAGATCCATCGGTTTAACAAAGCCCAACAAGATGCTTTTTTACCCCATGTTGAGTCGGGACTTATCACCCTCATTGGCGCGACAACCGAGAACCCTAGCTTTGAAATTATTACCCCGCTTCTGTCACGGTCACGAGTCTTGGTACTTGAGCCTCTTAGCAAACCAGACGTAATCACTATCTTAAAAAATGCTATCCGCCACGAAAAAGCGGCCAAACGTGTCGGAGCGAAATCAATCGATCTACTGGCTGAACTATCTGGCGGTGATGCTCGCCTGGCACTTGGCAACCTAGAAGTTTCCCTTAGTCTCGCCGATAAAGTCACTCCTGATGTCGTGCGAACTGCTGCCCAAAAACGCATCCCAGGCTATGACAAAAAAGGCGATATGCACTATGACGTCATATCGGCGTTTATAAAAAGTATGCGCGGGAGCGACGTAACAGCCACGCTGTATTATCTATCACGTATGATCGACGCCGGCGAAGACCCAAAGTTTATTGCTAGGCGCATGGTAATATTTGCGAGTGAAGACATCGGACTAGCTGGCAACGGTGCACTGTCACTCGCCGTCGCAACATTTCAGGCTGTTGAGCGCATTGGCCTGCCCGAGGCAAATTATAATCTCTATCACTGTGCCATCGCACTCGCTCGATCACAAAAATCACGTGAAGTCACTGATATAATGCACACTTCAAAAGCTCTCGCCTCTCAGTACCCCGATGCAGCCGTACCGCTGCACCTGCGCAATGCGCCCACTAAACTGATGGGTGATCTCGGCTATGGCAAAGGCACAAAATGGGAGGCAGGTTTCAAACATCCCAAAGGATTTATGCCAGAAGAAATTGGAGATGGTAAATAGCAAGCCCAGTAGCGAGATCGCCGAGGTACAAGTTTATGAAAAATTGCATAACGATAGTTCTCGGTGGGATCTGCTAGCTGGGTGAATTACAAGCTGGCGCGAAGAATTAATCCTTGATATGGATACAAAGCGAGCGAATAATCATCACCAATACGTACATCATCATAGGTGTGCGTTGATTTAACGACCGTGCACGGCTCGGGCAGTTGAATGTTTTGTTCGTGATTGTCAAAATTCAGCACAATATAGTAACGCTCGGTATCACTACTACGTTTAAAGGCAAAGACATAGCCATTGTTGACATCAATCGTCTCAAACCATCCGTGTCGTATTGTCTCACTATCAGATCGAAATGCAATCAGCCATTGGTGAAGCGCCAGTATTGAGTCTTGATCGCGAAGCTGCAAAGCAACATTGCGCTCTTTGTAGTTGGGGCTAACTGGCAGCCATGGCTTGACCGTACTAAAGCCCGCATAGGGTGTATCGTCCCACTGCATCGGTGTACGCTCAGGATCACGCCCACCAAAAGTACCTGTGCTGGCATCGAACTGATCACGTACTTCGTCGGCCGTTAAGACGACATCTTCCATGCCAATCTCGTCGCCATAATAAATGAGGGGAAGCCCTGGCAGACACAGCTGCATCATCGCCATAATCCTGGCCTGTTCCTGGCTAAGGCGTGAGGCGATACGTGGCTGATCATGATTACTGATACTGCTTGCTGGCAATGCGGCCACATCAAGCCCTGCAAAGAATTCATGATAGATCGTCCCAAACTGTGCTGCATTCCATGGTTGACGAAAACCTTCAAAAAAGAATGAAGCGGCAATATCGGGATTAATGCTATACACCTCGCGGTACTGCTCCATAATGTCACCTAATTTGTCATCAGGATAATACTCAAATATGACAAATCGATCAGGATATTCCTGCGCGACAGCGGTGATCTCGGCTAAGCGCTCCCGAAAATGCGGCCCTTGCTTGCATGAGCGATGAATATAATATCCGTATTCAGTCGGACTACCTTCAAAGTCTGGATTACGAGGATCATCAGCTAGTCCAGGATCTTTCGATAGCCCCCACACCGCATCAACACGAAATCCATCGACACCCATATCGTACCAGTACCGCATCACATCTTTCATCGCCTCACGAACATCGGGATTTTCCCAGTTAAGATCGGGTTGCTCCGACATAAATGAATGGAGATAGTATTGTCCTGTCGTCTCATCAAGCGTCCACGCCGGGCCACCAGATTGGCTCAGCCAGTTATTTGGTGGTACACCATCAGATTTGCCATCACGCCACACATACCAATCTCGCTTGGGATTATCTCGACTTGCTCGTGATTCTTTGAACCATGCGTGCTGGTCGGATGTGTGATTCGGCACAATATCCATCATCACCTTTATGCCACGATCATGCGAAAGCCCAAGAAGTTTCTTAAAGTCATCAAGCGTACCAAATACCGGATCAATATCACGATAGTCTGACACATCATAGCCATAATCAGCATTGGGCGAACAGTATATTGGCGACATCCAGAGTGCATCGATCTTGAGCGTCGTATGAAGATAATCAAGCTTTGCAATAATACCTGGAAGATCACCAACACCATCACTGTTTGTGTCATAAAAGCTACGAGGATATATCTGGTAAATTGCGTTAACATCGCGCCAAAACTTCATACCTCTATCATACCAAATTATCGTAAGCTTTTTACAAATACCTCATGATCTGATGGAATAAGAGGGATGAAACGACACTTGCAGAAGATTTTGAGGATTGCACGGCTTATGAC
>CAZKIA010000005.1:0-36206 GCA_964552765.1 uncultured Candidatus Saccharibacteria bacterium | reverse complement strand
GTCGCAGGTACGCACGCACCAGTCAATGAATCACCCGCTGCTGTTGCACTGACGAAACTTGAAGTAAAAGGTCGAGCACCTAAGACTGGCTATAGCCGTGCCGCCTTTAGTAACGGATGGGGTGAGATCGAACACTGCGACGTACGCAATTATATTTTGACACGTGATTTGACTGATGTAATTTTTGTGCCGAACACCTGCAAAGTTCAGCGTGGGACGCTCATAGACCCATATACAGCCTCAACACTCTTTTTTCTGCGCGGGCCAGACACCAGCGATGACATCCAGATCGACCATGTCGTGCCGCTCAGCGATGCCTGGCAAAAAGGTGCGCAGGCTTTGACGGCCTATGAACGATATGCATTTGCCAATGACCCCCTTAATCTTCTAGCCGTTCAGGGTGATGCCAATCAAGCTAAAAGTGATGGCGATGCTGCCACGTGGCTGCCTGCCAACAAAGCGTACCGATGCCCATACGTAGCACGCCAAATTGCTGTCAAGCTCAAATACAAACTTTGGGTGACTCGTGCCGAATACGATACCATGGCTGGTATTCTCGCGCGATGCCCCGCACAACTCTTGCCAGGTGAAAAACCGTAAGCCTCTTTATATAGACAACACCTCATACGATGCGCTACACTGTCACTAACAAATAATCAAGGAATATTATGGCAGACGCACCTACCCCAACACCACCCACCGAACCAACACCGGCGGCAGCTCCACAAGCACCATTCGAGCCACAAGTCGCTCCACAAGCAGGACAGCCCGTGCAATATGTTGTCACTCAGCAATCACTTCGCGGTATTGGCGGATGGCTCGCCTTTGCGATTGTGGTATTTGGCCTCATAGGTATAGGCAACATCGTCAGCGCTCTAGGTGGAGGCAGTAGCTCAAGCGCCAGTAGCAACACACCAATCGATACACTATTCGGCATCCTTATCGGCATTGCATTTCTTGCAACAACTGTTCTTCTGGCTATGCAGAAAAAGATTGGTATCATGGCAGCCTATGTTTCACTGGCAATCTCCGCAACATATGGTGTGATCACCGCTCTCATCAACACCAGTGAGAAACCCGCTGGTGAAGTTACAGGTTATATCATCGGCACCGTGCTCATCTATGCCTTGATCGCTCTTTACTTCAGAAACTCTCGACGTGTCAAAGAGACGCTCATTAATTAACACGTTTCATTGCACCTAAGCAAAATCCCTCGCAATATGTGAGGGATTTTGTTTTACCAGTGAATATCCCTCTCCTGAAAAAAGAAATGCTTTTCCTGAGTAGTGAGGTCTATAATATCTTTTACTCCTGGAGACAAATCGGTATCTGGTATATCTTTAAGCACTTTCCATACAGGTCGCTCGATTATAAAATCCTGTTCGTTGAGTGTACCAGTGAAAACATGAGCATAAGAATAGTTGACTAATTCTTGCTTAATGAATGTCCGATAGCCAAATAATCCGACATGCCTCAGGTCTTGTGGTACGCGAGAAGAATAAAACAAGATATCACGAATTGCTGCAGCCTCGATCGACTCATCATCATAATGCATCTTGCCGCCAGGAAGTGCCCATGTGCCTATATACGGCTGCTTGTATTTCTTCCATAATAGGACACTATCGTCACGACGACACACCAAAACCGTCATAATCTTCGGTTGCCAACGCGGCTCAAATACTTCCATGCTGATTTGATTGACAAACCGTAAACCGTACGGACTCAACCTATAACCTTTGGTGGGATGATGCTCAATATATCCCTCTTTTATAAGTTGCTTGAGGTGATAATTATATAGATTACTATCAACATTCTTTGGCTTCATGTCACGGAATCGCGCCCATTTATTAAGACTCAAAACCCGCAAAATATGCTTGCGAATAAAATGCATACCCCCAACTACTTTCATGTCTTTAGTATAAACCAATTTGAGTCAAATTGTCCTCACTATTTTCAAGCGATTAAGCAGAATATACTGCTATCGTTATCAGTTGATGATTAAGAAAGGCGATACGTATGGGCGAACAATTTTGCAAGTCAAATATTGAATTTGAGCAAAAAACCGAACGAGTCCAGGAAATTTTCATGAGACTTGCCGATACGGCCATGCGTCTTGCACGTACGTATCGAGTACCTCGATACGACAGAGAGTCACGCGAGAATGACAGCGAACACAGCCTCATGGTTTCCCTGCAAGCTGCCGCAATAGCAGCCGAGACTCGACCCGATCTTGATCCATATGAGGTTGGATTTAAGGCAATAATTCATGAACTAATAGAGATAGAGACCCTTGATGTTCAGACATTTAATATTTCAGACGAAGATTTGAAAGCAAAAGAACAAAGGGAGGATGATGCCATCGAACGGCTATGCGCTAATCTACCTCCATTCATTGCTGATCTCGTCCGCACCTACCAGCTTCACGAAGACCCTGCATCACGTTTCGTCGGCATGATCGACAAAACCGCACCGGTCACCGTCGACATACTCGGCCCAGGTAGCATGATCATGCATGAGGATTATGATACGTTTACACTTGATCAGCTCCAGGCTATTCACCTACAATTACAAAAACGCTACGAAAAACGATATCCAGAATCAGAATTAAAATTACTACATCTCGCACAACGAGGCCTCATGAGACAATTTGAACAAGTCTTTGAGCCACAGCAATTTATACAAGATGTATTATTCTAAAATGAAAATCAATAACGACATCTATTTAGCGTGGCGCTTGCGCTCGTTGGCTTCGAGGTAGCGCTTGCGCAGACGCAGACTCTTTGGCGTGACTTCAAGCAGTTCATCGTCATTGAGAAAATCAATCGACTGCTCAAGGCTTAGATCAGTAAATGGCGTCAACTGCACCGTACCGTCAGACGATTTGCTGCGCATATTGGTGAGGTGCTTAGCTTTACAGACATTGATCTCGAGGTCTTCTTGGCGATTGTTAAGTCCTACGATCATACCAGCGTAGACTTCCACACCAGAACCGATAAATAATTCTCCGCGAGATTCGGCATTTTCAAGCGCATACGGTGTAGCCGTACCGGCTTCAAATGCAATCAGCGCTCCATTGCGTGTCGACGATAGTTTCTGGCCAACTGGCTGATATCCATGAGGTAGGCTATGCATGATCACCGTACCTTTGGTCGCCGTCAGCAACTGGTTACGCAAACCAATCAGTGCCCGCGTCGTGATGATATACGTCATGCGTGACGCGCCACTACTTGTCTGTTCTTGGCGAGTCATCTCAGCTCGTCGAATCCCCATTTCTTGGCTGATTACCCCGACAAATTCTGGTGCAACTTCGATCAACAATTCCTCAACAGGCTCTTTTTCCACACCGTCTTCGGTAATGGTGACAACTTGTGGTCGTCCGACTTCAAATTCATAGCCTTCACGACGCATCGCCTCGATCAGCACGCTTAGGTGCAGCTCGCCCCGACCCGAAATTATAAATCCAATGCCTTCAGCCTTCACTTTGAGTGCAACATTTGTCTCGAGTTCTTTTTTGAGGCGATCCCCAATTTGGCGGCTGGTGGTAAATTCACCTTCGCGCCCTTTCATTGGGCTGGTGTTTGGGCCCAGGTACATACTGATCGTTGGTGCCTCAACTGCTAACACGGGTAGTGCTTCAGGGTTCTCACGATCAGCAATCGTCTCGCCAATATGCGCATCGGCGATACCGGTTAGTGACACGATATCACCAGCCGCCGCTTCATCAACTTCTTCGCGAGTCAGCCCGCGATTAACAAAAACCTTCTCGATCTTGCTGCTTATTGTAGTGCCATCAGTTTTTATCAGCGTGATGGGCATACCCTTGCGGGCGATGCCGCGAGCAATGCGTCCGATAGCATATTTACCGAGGAAACTATCGTACTGCAGGGCAGTTATAAGGAGCTGAAAAGAACCATTGCCATCAACAGATGGAGCGGGGATTTCGTCTCGGATGGCCTCGAGAACTGGGGTCAAATCGTCCTCATCGCCGATTGTGGTCGGTAGGTCTTTCCAGGCTTTTCCGTCACGACCAACTGCAAAATACACCGGGTAGTGTAGCTGGCTCTCGTCGGTTGCGAGCTCCAAGAACAAATCCGCTAGCTCATTCTCGACTTCTTCAATCCGACGAGCTGGCTTATCAATTTTGTTGATGATAACCACAGGCTTGAGGCCAAGCTCCAGAGCTTTTTGCAGCACAAACTTCGTCTGCGGCATCGGGCCTTCCTGTGCATCCACAATCAACAATACGCCATCGGCCATATTGAGTGTACGCTCGACTTCTCCAGAAAAATCAGCGTGACCTGGCGTATCAATGATATTGATTTTGAGATCCTGCCAGTAAATCGTGGTTTGCTTGGCAGTAATCGTAATGCCACGCTCGCGCTCCTGATCACCACTGTCCATGATGAGGTCTTGGCTCATTTCAGCTTGGTTATCGCGAAAGGTATTAGATTGTTTGAGCAGACCATCGACAAGAGTAGTCTTGCCATGGTCGACGTGAGCGATAATCGCGATGTTGCGTATGTTTTTGGCGTCTGTCATAAAAATAAAGCCGTTATGTGGCTTCCTCTTGAGCATCAGTATAGCACTTTCATCCTCACAATGACAGAGGTATGATATAATTTCGTATTGACGCGGATAACGTAAATTTTCGCTTGCAGATTTAAACCTACAATATATGCGCGAGTGGCGGAATTGGTAGACGCGCTAGCTTCAGGTGTTAGTGTTCTTACGAACGTGGAGGTTCAAGTCCTCTCTCGCGCACCAAATATAGATTTTCTATATGCTACAATATATCTCACGGGCGCTTAGCTCAGTTGGCTAGAGCATCTCGTTTACACCGAGAGGGTCGGGGGTTCGAGTCCCTCAGCGCCCACCATATAAAAACCCATCTGACAGAACAGGCTTTTTATACAGAATGATTTGAAAGTAATCTATGTCACGATATCCCAAAACGTCACTTTCTAAAAAGCATCCTATCAGATCATTTTTTATGATAATTGGCTACATCTTGTTTTTTATAGCAGGATGCATGACATGGTATGCAACCTTCACAAAAGATGCCCCTGCTGCCTGGATAGGCACTATTTGGACAGTGATAACATTCGTTGCTTTATTACTTTTGTATGCATATTTCCAGACACCATTTTATAAGCGAATCAGTAGTCGCCCTAAGGGTACAGCAAATAGAATCTCACGGATAGTAATAGGTAGTATAGTAGTACTTTGGATACTAGCTATTTTTTCGGCACGTGGGATTTTTTCGATTGTGCGATACTCAAACCTCTTCCCAGATGTCACAGTGCCCACAGACGTAGGAGTCTCTATACAAGCACATTTTGGCAGTATGGTTATAGCAGCATATATCTTTTTAGCCTGCGCATTTATATCTGATCGCTATAAAAAATCACAGCAACCAAAAACTAATTAGTTCATTGACAGGCTTCATCTGGGAGTATTCCATTCAATACCATAACCATAGTTTTCTATGGGTTTTTATATTTCACTCGGTGTACAATAGACTCTATGGAATACAACATAAAAACTATCAAAGCTCGACAAATACTAGACTCACGTGGCAACCCAACCGTTGAAGCCGACGTAATACTCGATAACGGGGCGACGGGGCGAGCGGCAGTACCAAGCGGTGCAAGCACCGGCTCAGGTGAAGCGCTTGAACTCCGTGATGGTGATCATGCATTTGGTGGCAAAGGTGTCATGCATGCCGTGGCCAACATCCACGACAAGATTGCCCCTGCTCTCATTGGGCATAATGCGGCCGATCAAACAGTGATTGATACTACTATGACTACTCTTGACGGTACCGATAATAAGTCTTCACTTGGCGCCAACGCAATCCTTGCGGTCAGCCTGGCAACTGCCAAAGCCGTTGCAGCGGCCAAAAACCAGCCACTTCACCTCTACATTGCCGAAATGACCCAAACGCCACAGCAATCTCTGCCCCTGCCAATGATGAATATTGAAAATGGTGGTGCTCATGCAGCCTTTGCCACCGACATTCAAGAATATATGGTTATATGTAAAAGCGCCCGAACAATCGCCCAGGCTATTCAGATGGGCGCTGAGGTATTTCATTCCCTTGGATCTGTACTTAAAGAGTGTAATTATTCAACTACCGTCGGTGATGAAGGCGGCTACGCGCCCCACGTTGCCCATGGCAATACTGAGCCCCTCGAGATGATCGTTGAGGCAATCACGCGTGCTGGCTATACACCAGGTAGCGATATTGCTTTGGGTCTCGATGTTGCTGCCAGTGAATTTTACCGTGATGGAGCGTATCATCTCGGCTGCGAACAAAAGCAGCTCACAAGTGACGAAATGATTGTATGGCTAGAGCAACTTATAAGTGAATTCCCCATCATATCGATCGAAGATGGTCTGGCGGAAAATGACTGGGCAGGCTGGAAAACACTTCGAGGCAGACTTGGCGACAAGATTCAACTTGTCGGTGATGATCTACTGGTGACAAATACGACATTACTCAAGCGAGCTATCGACGAACAAGCAGCCAATGCGATCCTTATCAAGCCAAACCAGATAGGATCACTCACAGAGACGATTGCGGCAGTGAAAATGGCGCAAGCAGCAGGCTGGCGCACCATCATGAGTCATCGCAGTGGCGAGACAGAAGACACCACTATCGCACATCTTGCTGTCGGGCTCAATTGCGGCCAGATCAAGACCGGTTCACTCTCACGCAGTGACCGTGTTGCCAAATATAATGAACTTATGCGAATCAACGAGGCTGACCCTGGCCTACCCTTTGCGCAACCATTCGCTACTTAATCAACCCTAACTACGAGGTAGGTAGTCGGCAAGTCGTACCATGGAATAAGAATGGCCAAGCATGTCAACAAGCTGTTTGAGGGGTACCTTAGACTTCACGCCAGGGTTAAGTATGCCGTGAGGATCACAAGCTTTTTTAAGCTCTGTATAGACATCGGTCAATTCTTCACCGAGCTGCAAAGCACTATAGTTAGCACGAAGTCTACCGTCATTATTTACACCCGCCACACTACCCTTCATTTGAATAACAGCCTTAAAATAATCATCCATTAATTTAAATACTCGTTGTCGATCACCTAGCTTATTGAGGTCAAGGAGCGGAAAGACATGGAGGTTTGCATCACCAACATGACCCCAAGTAGCGAGAGTGACTTTATGCTTGGCGGCAAGCTCGTTAATAGTACCAAGCAGCTCCTCAAGCTTCGCAGGTGGGACAATAACATCATCGATAATTGGCAAAGCGGCTTCTCCACCTTTTTCGTGGTTAATAATTGCCTGCGTGCTAGCCCGCACTGCCCAGATTGCTTCAACTTGGTCGGGGTCACTTGTATGAATAGAAGCAGTAGCAAACCTGCTAATGATCTTGTCGGCTCTTTTGGCTTTCTTTGTGCGTTTACGTGCTACATCATCATCGAATTCAACAATAATAATCGCTGCGGGCGTGCCAATACTATCGTCAAAGACTCCTTTGAGTACATTTGCGCCGTGCTCTTTCTTTACGAACTCGAGCAAACCTCGATCCACCATCTCGATACTACTCGGATCGAGCAGCGACATCTCATCAACTGCCAGCGCCATTTTGTTCATGTCGTCAAACGCAGCAATAATGACATCTTTGCGCGGCGTATATGGTGCAACCTTGAGAATTGCCTCCGTGATAATACCAAGTGTACCTTGCGAGCCCACAAAAAGTGGGGTGAGATCACAAGATCCATCTTTGTTGACACAGTCAAGCAGTCGATACCCCACATTGTCACGTGCCAAGCCTTCGTGGTCTGCATAATATTTATCAAGGGCATCAAAATGGTCAAGTGATAGGCCATCAACTGCACGATATATCGCACCTTCGAGTGTCGGCAGGCCTTTACGCTTCTCGAGCTCTTTTTTGCTGATCTTGCCTGTCTGAATCACCTCACCATTTGCAAGCACGACCTCTAGCTTGTCGACCCATTTGAGCATAGTGCCGTATTTTTGTGATTTCTCACCGGCTGCATTATTGGCGATCGCACCACCAATCGTTGAGTACATATAGTTCACAGGATAGGCTGGCAGGAATAGGCCATGAGTATGCAATGTCTCTTGGAGCGATTTGATATTAAGCCCGGGCTGAACACGAACGAGCCGTTGCTTTGTATCGAGCTCAAGGATGCGGTTGAGATGGGCTGGTGTACTGATAATAATCCCCTTGCCGATCGCTGCCCCTGTCGTATCGGTACCACTTCCACGAGCCGTGATTGGCACAGCGTGACCTTTCTCTCCCAACTGCCAGGCAAATCGTGCAACCTTCCGGATATCACTCGTTGTGCGAGGATACACGATCAGCGTCGGTGTCATAGATAAGACACTGCCATCACGCGAATAGTAGTCACGAACCTTTGACCCTGCTAATACATCACCGCTAATGTGAGATTGTAAATACGATGCAACCTTGTTCACGCTTTCCCCCGTTTTTCCATTACCATTATGATACCACACCGCAAGAGTAAACAAGATATTGATTTTGGATTTCAGGTGACAAACAGTATAATATCTTGGCGAGTGATGTCCGAGATGACGGTAAACTATACGTACATAACACAATTTATATACATAGACTGGTGGCGGGTCATCGTGAAACGATGCCCGATAAATTCGTAGACGAGCGTCTACCAATTCCGCCCCTTGATAACATATTGTGCGTCCATAATGACGATAAACTTACGGTACATTTCACAAACTATACATGCACTGGTGGCGGCTGCGTGGAACGTAAATAATCGTAGACGTGCGCGTCCTGTGTCCGAGATGACGGTAAACTATACGTACATAACACAATTTATATATGCACTGGTGGCGGAATTGGTAGACGCGCTAGCTTGAGGGGCTAGTGATCATTGCGATCGTGGAGGTTCAAGTCCTCTTCAGTGCACCAAAATAATAGCTCTACCTTTATGCGTAGAGTTATTATTTTGGTTTATTAAAATGGCTCGAGGTTCCACGATCGAGATCGTGGAGATGAGGACTGCCAGTGGCAGTCCGGAAACGAATCTTCCGATGAAAGCTATGCTTTTTAGTCGTGAAGTTCGGGGGTCGCGAAACGTGACCAAGTCCTCTTCAGTGCACCAAGAACAATATTTTTTGCCCTGTTATTGCCAATCTTTTTTTAATTCTGTAACTATGTAATAATTAATTTATACATACCTTATGCTTTATTATGCATAATGCTGTGTTGCCTAATTTTATAAGAAGAAAGAAGCACATACATAATGGATAATAAAGATATACCTAATCAATCAACAAATAGCACACCAGATGCTCAGCTAAATTCTAGGGTCACGGACAATAGCTATGCAGAACCAGCTGTGTCGAATGCTTCACCCGCGGGGGGATTGCCCCAACAGCCTGTAACCACCGTACTAAATGATGATCAGTCCATATCGCAGGGCGCAGTAGACACTTCTAGCAACTTCGATCAAAGTCCCATGTTTCCATCTACTGCTGGGTCATCTTCCAATAATAAAAAGTTTAAGATATTAGCTATTGTCGCTGTTATAGCGGTAATTTTATCAGCAGCTGGAGTCGCATTATTTCTGGCAATCAATAATAAATCGAGCAATGCACTCAACTGTACGGCTCCATCATTTGCAAGTACGAATAAGCCAGAACTAGAAAAGATGTACGCCTCTTTTGCATTCGCCGCCAAGCAATCGAACCAGGCCTGTGTAGACAGTCTTTCAAGTTCACACTTCATCAAAGAGCAAGCAATGGCATTTCCCAACTCAGGGGGAAAGTGGATTTCGGCACGCATGGGTGGCACTAAATCTGTGGCAGACAGGCTGACTAAGCTTCCTGGCGAATTTGAAAGCAATAAATTCAAACAAAAAGCCTACATACAAGCCACAGGCAGCTCATCATCCCCAGAAAAATCCGTTGAAGGAACTACTTTATCATATCCCGTAACTGATGCTGACGGTGTTACATACATGCTTAGCATTTCTTTTGTAGATGAGGATAACAAGACAAAAGTTGACCGTTTCGTATTTATGCCGGAATCATTAAATGTCGATGACTCCAACAGCAGCTCTTCTGCACCTACTTCAAATAACAACAGTCTATCAAGTCCAGATAATAACGCACTTGCAAAAGCAAATATACAAACAATATCTGTACACCTTGAAATGTACTTTAGTGTTAACGCAGCTTATCCAAGCAACTTAAGCGAATTGAGCAAACCAGGGCAAGATACTGCAATTGAAGAATCTATTTTAATTGCCCCAGGTGGCGTAAAATATGCCTATACCCCAAGCCCTTCAGGCTGCACCACAGCCGCAAAAAATTGTCAACATTATAGTTTAAGTGCAATATCAACTGCTAATAATGCTGATATCATCATGAAGAAATCAATGAATTAAATTTATGATATTAATACTTCCCTAGCACTGAGGCAGCACTTTGTTTTCTCTCGTATAGCATCAAGCACATCTTGGCGCATTTTGTTCTTGCCTGGGAGGGTGTTTTCAATATTATACGTTCCTAAATCGAGTGTTCCATTATCAGCAAATGTCATCAACCCCTCGATCGTTTCAGCCCATGTCTGATCAATGGCTTGATCCAACTCAGCGCTGGACTTAACCACTCGTGGCAATCCTAAAATATTTGTTATTGGACGACATAGATACAGTACACCATTTTCTTCACGGTACGATGGAAATACTCCAACTGCATATTCACTAACGATCTCTCCAAAAAAATCCTTCACACTCTCCGCTCGTTCAAACGAAAACCCATGATCAGTACTGGGTGTATCTATACTTGATCGTAATCGCTTCGTTTCGGCTGTTTTATACGTTATCGCCGATATGAACGCTTTCATATCCCAAAAATGACACTCCATATTCACGCCATTTTTCTCAAATACAATACTAAACTGGCTATAAATACCTGCTAAATATCCCGCGATTGCTTTTTCTAGCTCCTCACCATCAAATATATCTAACTCTTTGAGTGCATTGACTGTTTCAGGTGTTACAATCAACTGCATATCCACATCAGAAGTCTCCTTAACACTATAATCATACCCATAGCTCATAGAGCCACTAACGATCAGTCCAACTACTGCCTTATCGACAACCTCTGAAAACCAATCTATCAGCTCATTACGTTTTTTGGTCTCGGCTTCAGCAACCGCTTTTTCGGGCGGAGTAAAATTTGTTTCTAAAGCCATAGTTTCTCCTATTCTTTTAGTATCACGGCGTTGCGTAGCGCTGTGCCGTTTCTATCGTCCAGAGATCAACTGATCGATATCTATCCGTCCGGTTAACAACTGATGAAGACACCTGGATAGATTCCGCCGATGGTGATGTCACGAGGTGTAATTGCGGCTGGTAAAGTGCAATTGCCGGAACGTCTTCTAGCCATGCATCGACGAAAATATCATACTTTGGCAAGCGCGCACTTGATTCTAATCTCAGTTGAGCACTGGCTAGCGCATCGCTTGCAAGACTTGATTTGTAATTCGATAAATTAAGCCCACGTGGATCAGCCTGTGAGGCATGCCAGTAAGCATAGACATCAGGGTCGGCACCAAGCTCCAGCTCATATACCAACACATCGTAACTGCGTGGCACCATGACTGTCTGCTGAAATGCATCGGGATTACGCAGTGTCATGACAACAGAGACTCCGAGTGATTCCCATTGTTCTTTCAGTGCTTTGGTGATCACGGGGTAATCACCCGCCTGGATACTAACGAGATTGATCGAAAGAGGCTTGCCGTTCTTCATGCGCTTATTATCGGCGCTTCTCTTCCACCCAGCTTGATCAAGCGCTGCTGCAGCTTTCTTAGCATCAAACGCAATCTGCCTCTTTATGCTCATACTTGGTAATTGATCCGTCGTCAGTGGCCCCTCTAGTGTCGAAGCATAACTGCCAAGATCCTTAATAATTGCCTGTCGGTCTGTGCCCTGCAAAAGTGCCTTGCGCAATGCCTTATCTGACAGTAGCGGTGAATCATTATTAAAGAACGCATACATACCATTTTGCAGTGTCGTTCGATGCGCAATATATTCAGGCCGCTCTTTGACAATATCCATAACTTCTCGACTCGTAAAATCAGTTCCCGCATTGATCTCTTGGTGAAGCAAGGATTTCTTTATCTGTGCAGTGTCTTTAAATACATGAAGCTGAAATTTATCGAGTTTCGGCCGACCACGCATATACCCATCATAAGCGCTGAGATATAAAATGGAACGACCTTCATCTGGACTAACGACCTGCATGTGACTAAACTTGAACGGCCCCGCGCCAATCGGTTCTCTGTTAAAATCTGATTCACGCAAGCTTTCTGGTGCTGTACTGCTGAGAATATGTCGAGGCAAAATGCCAAATGTCAAAGCATGAGGAAAGCCTGCATACACGCGCGAGAGGTCAAATGCCAATGATGTTTCAGATAGTCGTACAACCTTGATCTGTGACCAACTACCATACAGGGGTGATCGCACGAGTGGATTCTTAATAAGGTTGACTGTAAACATCACATCCTCGACAGTTAACGGTGCCCCATCATGCCATTTGAGGTTTTTGTGCAAGTCGACAACATAGCGTTTACCACCATTTTCGGCTCGCCAGGATACCGCTAGCTCACTGCGGAGGTGCCCGGTCGTGTCATAACTAAGCAAACTTGAAAAAACGAGTCGTGATGCCGAAAGTTCCGCCTGAGTACGAGCAAGGATAGGGTTGACTGTTTCCAAAGGGCCAACAACACCTTCAGCATACACGCCCCCTGGTACTGACGCCTGTAACGAATATGACGTTTGATACCCTACCAGCTGCAGTGCAGTCACACTAATAAGCAACCCAACCGCTACCAACCAGCCAAGGGCGTGTCGTCGGACGGATTTAATATTATCAAACCTATCAACAATAAACCTTTTAGCATGACTAATCGACGCGGCTTCAATCTTGCGTGCACTACGACGCAACTGGCCACGACGTGGTTTAAGCCTAGCAAGTATCCGCTGTTTTTTTTGCGGGTGCTCTTCCACGCTATCTATCCTAGGAGTAGTCCGGCTAAGATCGAAATCACGAAGATAGCGACAAGGACAATGGTTGCCTCATGAAGGCTTTTATCAAGACCACGGCGGGTCGTATAGAGTTCTCCCGAGCTACCAAAACCAGCTCCGAGCGTTGCTCCGCGAGCTTGCAATAAAATAAATAGTACCATCAGGCTGGCAGATATAACCGTAACAACATGCAAAATATCATTTAGTGACATGTGAGTACTCCCTATCAGTGTATCTATCTATTATACCGCTTAATACATAATTCGCTAGACTCAAAAGCATGCCGGCGAGTATTGCACCCGGAAAGAAGTCAATCTTAATAGCAGGCACCAATGCGATCGCAATGTACACCAGCACCCCATTTACCACTAGCATAAAGAGGCCAAGTGTCAGCAATATGGCAGGAAGCGACAAGATAATAATAATCGGCCGCAGTAGCGCATTAACAAGCGATAGCGCCAGCCCAGCGAGTAAGAATGTCGCAAAGCCTGCAGAGCTACTCGCAAAATCACTTGTCGAAAGTAATCTCACCGCAACCCAGAGCACGGCAGAGTTAACAAGCCAACGAAGCAAAAATAACGCAAACTGTTTTTTCATACTGACCTCTAGTATAGCAAAATGCACATGTCTAGACTATGCTTCTGAGTGAAACCACTGGTAAATTGTCGTCCCAAGCTTCGGGCCAACAACAGCTGTAAGCTGTGATTTTTCAGCAATCTTTACCCCTTGGCCACTGCCGAAACTCGTGATGAGTTTTTTTCGCGTCGCTGCTCCGACACCCGGGATGTCATCAAGAATACTCTTGGTGGCAGATTTACGTTTCAATGTACTATGATAACTCACGGCAAAGCGATGTGACTCATTGCGAATTCGCTGCAATAGCTTCACGATATGACTATTTTTAGGTAGCGTCACAAGAACAAACTCATCGCTTATTTCAACACCAGGCCGAGAACCATCATTGGTATATGTTGAGACGTATTTTGATTCGAGCGCCTTACCACCCAACGGCATGAGGTCTGGCTCATCAAATGGATTATCTGACGTGGCCCACGACCGTATTGCGTCCATATCGAGCTGTACGTGCGAGCGCGTGGTGTGCACTACAATCTGCTCATCGCGTTTTGCCAGGCCTATTGTCGGAATCTGCTTACCTGCTACATCCAGTGCATCAAGCGCCGCCCCCAGCTGACCCTTCCCGCCGTCAATCAACAGCAAATCAGGCATCGGCCAATCATTATGCCGACCACTAAATCGACGAGTGATCGCTTCATTCATATGCGCAAAATCATTATTGCCTGGCAGTTGCATCTTAAACTTACGATACTGCGACTTATCGGCCATACCATTTGTCGTCACGACCATACTGGCAACATTATTCGTACCACTCATGTGTGATATATCGTACCCTTCAATACGCTTGGGGGCTTTGGTCATACCAAGAAGATTCTTCAGCCCCGCTAATCCGTGGTCTTTGCTAATATCCATAAACTCACGGTCTGAAAATATAATTTGTTGGCTAAGATGCTTCAGGTCTCGTAGTCGATTGCGCAACACGGCGGCTTCTTCAAACTTATGTTCGGCACTAAGCGTTTTCATATCGCGCTCAAGCTCACGAACAAGCGTTTTACGCTCGCCACTAAGGTAGCGGATGAGCTTTTTAAGCGTTTTCTTGTATTCTTCACTTGTTGTTTTTTGCGCCTCAACACCGGGGCACAAACCAATATGATACTGCAAACATAATTTGTTCGGCATTCGCTCGTGCGTGCTATACGGAAAGACTTTTCGTAGGTATCGCAGTGCTTTTTTGACCGCATAGCCGTTATAGTACGGGCCAAAATACATCGCACCGTCATCTAGCGGGCCGCGCGTAAAGGTGATCGCCGGATACGCATCGTTCATCGGAATCCGTACATAGGTCTGACTCTTATCGTCACGCAACAACACGTTGTAGCGCGGCATATAACGCTTGACCATCTCGGACTCGAGAAATAGTGCATCAAGCTCAGTCTCGACCTCTACCCAGTCCGTATCAACGATCTCCGCCACAAGCGCATCCGTCTTTGCATCGCGCAACCGTGAAGCCTGAAAATACTGCCGTACTCGGTTACGAAGACGTGCCGCCTTACCGATATAGATAATCTCACCCGACCCAGACTTATGAAAATACACGCCAGGACTAGCTGGCAATGTCTTTAGTTTGGCAATAAGTTGATCAGTCATAGTTACCAGTATACCAGTGGTAGACTATGCAGGCAGCCGCGTTGCATCAGGACGAATATCAATCACAATATTATCGCCTTCATCAATACGCTCTGCTTGACGAATAGCTGCCTTGACGGCCACGAACCATTGCTGCTCGCCCATGCTCATGATCGTGCTCGACCATTCGCTCTTACCGATGTGACATAGTACGGGAATATTACCTTTTTTATGAGCTGCGGCACGTAATTTCTGGACAGTTTCACTTGGGATGCGCACAATATACCATCCACCATCATCATTCATGCGTTCTATTTTTGCTGTAAACGTCATGCTCACTCCTTTTATGATTAACCGTATTGTATACTAAAAATAGTGTATTAGTCCGAAATAGTCCGATAAGCCCTCTCGAGGAACATCTTATCATTCGGCTTCGCTATAAAATTCGAGACTTTCTATCAACCATAAATAGGAGACTCGTGATGTCAAAAATGACACAAGAAGAGCAACTCGATTGGTACGAACGATCGCACAAAAACTGGCGATCGTGGGGTAGTTGGTTTAGCTGGGGCAGCCCAGTTGGCCTAGGACTATTCTTCGTCCTATTGGCGATTGCCAAATGGATATTTCTCGATGCATCCCATGCATTCGTGAAGTAATCTACTCCTCGTATAAACCCCTTAAAAATGAGGGGTTTATATTTTGGAGAGATGTAACAATATCGTTACGACTGACTAATATTCACCATCCACGCCACGCCAAAACGATCCTTCACCATCCCAAACTCATCGCCCCAAACTTGCTTTTCCATCGGCATGAGTATCACCCCACCATCACCGAGTTTTTCAAAATAACCTCGTAGCTCATCAGCATTATCACCTGTCAGAGAGATACTAAATCCCCACGGCTCACGAAACTCCATAGAATTAGGCGTATCAGCGCCCATGATAGCTTCACCACTATCAAGTGTTAACATCGCGTGCATTATTTTATCCTGCTCGGTTGGGTCATCACTCGCATGAAATTCGCCAAAGGTATTAAGGCTGAGCGTTCCACCCAGTACTGTCTGGTAGAACATAAATGCTTCACGAGCATTGTCTTTAAAGTTAATATAGGGATTTAGTTGTGACTGCGCCATTGTAGCGACTCCTTGTTATTTACGTTGCTAGAAATCTGAGATTATTAACTTTTTCATCTGCATCATGTGAGCGTAGGCATCAGGCTTTGCCATCAACTCTCCCATATTTTCAGGGACGATCTGCCACGACACGCCAAACTTATCCTTGCACCAGCCGCATTGTTCACTTTCTGGCACGGCCGATAGCTTTTCCCAATAGTAATCAATTTCATCTTGGTCTTTGCACGATATCGCGAACGACACTGCTTCTGTAAAAGTAAACCCTTGTGCACCGATGCCATCCATTGCGGCAAACCACTGACCCGCGATGTTTGCGTCACCAAACATGAGTGTACCTGCAGTGGCGCCTTGTGGGTGATTCTCGGGGTAATGGACAATCGATCCAACAACAGAATCTGGAAATACTTCCGCGTAATAACGCAAGGCCTCTTCAGCACGCCGCCCACTCACATCTGTAAACATCCATGACGGTACGATAAATGGTCGCGGTTCACCCTCGGGATTCGTTAGCATCAACTGCCAACTATAGCCATAACGATCCTGTACCCATCCATAATGTTTGCTAAATGGATATTCCTGAAGCGGCATTAGTGCCGTACCGCCATCAATTAGCTTCTCCCATAGTGCATCAAGCTGTTCCCTGGCATCATCCATACGCGATGGATCAAAGTTTACAAAAAACGATGAACTCGGTGTTGGCTTAAATTCCGGCCCACCATTTATGGCGACAAAATTCGTGCCACCAAGTGTAAAATCTACAGTGAGAACTTTGCCGGCCAAGTCTTTTTGGAAATCCTCTAGTCCCTCTTCGGTACTATTCGGATAATTCATAGTCGCGTTAATACGACTATCTGGAAAAGCTGACGTATAAAAATCAACTGCTTCTTTTGCGTCACCATCGAACCACAAGTTTGGGGTTATTCGCTGCATACTTTCCTCCTCGTCAACGCATTGAGTCGTTATACCTCTAGTATATACTATGCTTATGGGCTTCAACCATTACGCCAAGATCAAGAGAATTCTCAATAGCTACTCCGGATGGGTCATTCATCGTATCAATCAACCAACCACTGCACAAAAGTTTAACGGTGAAACTATTCGATATCCTCATTACTACCGCATCTATGACAGTGCTGGACAACCTATAAGGTTTTGTAAATTTCAGCAACTCGAACGATTTGCTACAACAATGGAAATTCCTGTCGAAGAATTACCAATTATTGAGCAATAGATCTAACTGGTGATGTTTCGGGCGATACGGGATCAATGTACTGATGCTACATAATTATACTGATTACAAGCGTAGCAACTTGTAGATGCAATAGTGACTCTCCTGCCATGATTGCAAGTTTTTGCTTTGCCCACTTAGGATCAGAACCGCCGAAGATTACTGCTGAAGCTTGCGCTGGCAAGACAAATCCTAGCCATATCATTCCTGCGACTATATATGGATTCTCACCAGGAAGTTTTGCGATTAACCATACAAGTACAAATGCCGAGATGATGGTTACAATCAATTGAATGACGTAGAGCGGCCCTGTTTCGGCCTGCAAATCTTTTTGTTGCTTAGGTGTCAGTTTGTCAAAGCCATGTATTTCACCCCATTTTTTTGCAAACGGTACCATATACCAAAACGCCCCGACAGCAAACATCGCGATCGTTGCCGCTAGAACTGCCCAGAGATTTATTTCCATCATCACTCCTTGTGCCACCTCTTACGTGTTACCCATTTATTGTACTACTTTTTCTGCCGCTTCATGTGAGCGGCAAGATGAGCCTTGATAACATTTTGAATCAACGTAGTAGGCAATGGCTCACCCAAACTAAACCATAAGGTGCCCTTACCTTTTATATAGGCTGCACATGCCTTACGAACAAGGGGTTCGTGCGGGATAGGATACACGGCAACATGGTCTTTCCAGCCTGAGATAAACACGACTGGCCGCTTGGCGTCGACTTTGTAGCCAATAATGCCATAACTGATCACTTCTTTTGCTTCAGGCAACGTACGACGAGCAACAGCACGTAATTCGTCAAATAATGGTCGCGCCTGGGCCGGAATTGCGGCAACATAGCTATCAACCGTCGTCTCGTGTTTGATACCACGTCCTGACATTAATTGCTGGTATGACCTGGTGACAATCTCGCGTAGTGCGCTAAGATCAACATCAGCAAGTGTATTAATATAAAGACACGATACGCTTGTTTTATGCTTACCTAGTCGACTCAACTCATCGGCATAAGCATCAAAGCCATCACTAATATAGATTGTTAGGCTTGCTTTGCGAGGGCTAAAACCAATAGCTCCCATATCACCTTCTCGTCCCGACTCATATACGTAGTGGTATGTGCCAAATCCAATAATACTCGCCCCCCACATGGCAGGCTCGCAACCAGAAATATCACGCATCATATCGATCAGAACACGACTTTCCTGCTGCCTTTTATCGCTAACAGTCGATAAGAATTCATCAACTGATTGATGAGTGGGTTGTAATGTATTTGTTGTCATGACCTCTATTGTAGCACCTATTCAGCGGTAGATAATTGAACATTATGCTGATATACTGTCAATATATGGATACGATCCGCCGCATAGCACACTGGGATAATCCCACTGTCCGCTATACGCTAATCGGAGCTACTATCCTACTTCTCATCACGGGTGGTGTTATCACCCTTAGCTCGCAGACCACCACTCCACGCAATGACCAAAAAACACACCACTCGTCTGATGGAATGCCGACAGATCGTACGGTAAATGACACCATCATGATTGCTGACACTCGCTACCATGATCCGTGCCGACTCCTGCCTGAAAAGGATATCATGAGCGTTCTCGGTCAGTCTGGTCGCGCCTTTATCAATGAGACCTATCTTGACTCGTCAATGTCCGTGAACGAATTTCCTACTTCTCTTCCCGTCGAAACCTCGTGCACGTATCGGGCTGTTGGCCCAAACAACGCGTCTGTCGGCATCACTGTCGCTACCTATGCGTCTCGCGATGACGCTATCAAAGAATGGAATACCACGATCCGCTATGATAAAGAGTCAGCAACCGCACGTTTTAACGATCTTTCTTCAAAAATCAAGCAATTTGAGTCTACCAAAAAAGACGATGCTTCTCGCGCACTGAGGCTTATCGATACGATTTCGTCAACGGCCTCATCATACCAATCTTCAGGATCACCTCGAACAACTGCAGCAGACAGCAAACTCGACGGTATAATATTTGATACGCACGCGACAGGCTTTACAATTCTTCGCGATCGCTCGCACATCACCCTGACGATAAATTCAAACAGCAAAGAAAACCCGCCACTAGGCAATGATTTTAGTGAGATAGATACACTTTCACCAGAACAACTCATCACGCGACTAAGCCGTGCTAGTCCATTTCTTGATACGATCTCAAAAAATTTCGACAATACCGACATCTCTCAAGCTCCTGTTAATACCTGGCCACGCGAGGGATCAATCAAAGCCTATGAGCCATGTGAACTGCTCAGTCACGACGTGATCGCTTCAACACTCTCAAAAAAACAAAGTAAGCTCGTCGAGCAAAAATCAACACCACGTGATATTACGATGACACGCTTAATGAACAACGCCTACACATTCCCAGCAGAAAATATCTGTACCAAGTCGTTTGACATGAGTGGAAGTAGTAAATGGGATGACAAGGCTGAACTCACCATTCTCTATTCCAAGGACAAACCCGCAGCCATTAAACTTTTTGATGATATTAACCAAATATACGAGGGATATCCTGAAATAACGATTGATGGTGCCGATAAAGTACTGTTCAAAAATCGCCATTCGCTCGATGGTAATTCGTCTCCAACCGTGCCCGGTATCCTATTTGCCCGCAAAGGGCAGTACGTCATCAAAATTACGCTGAATAATATAGGAAGAAATGGCCAAAACATATCATATCGTGACGATCAATTTACTTCTCTAGCCCGGCGTATACTCAGTGAGATGCGCTAGACTCGTCATTTTCTCCAGCGAGGAGCAAAGCCAGCCATAAAGGCAAAGAATTTTGCTTTCATGGGGTTCTCACCACGTGATACCATATCGGCAATCATTGCTTTTTTGAATTCTCGTACGTCATTGCCCTCGTAGCACAACTTACCGTCACGGTAACAATAGCTACAGTAGCGCTCGTGCTCGCGCTCAGTACCACGCGGGTCTTTTTTAAACGGCATCATGCAACTTTCGCACATACCTTCTAGTGATTTACTCATTGTATTCCTCCTATTTTTTATCGATATGCGAAGTTAAAACATACTCGATCTTCGTACCAGGTACTAGCCCAATTATCTGATCGACGACGTTTCCATCCTTAAATACATTCATGTTTGGGATGCTTTGCACGCCATACTCTCTCGCCAAATTTGTATTGTCAGCACTATCTTCAATATTGATTTTCACGACATCGACATCCTTGTCCATCGACTCCGCGATGCTATGTAGTGCCGGGGCCATCGCTCGGCATGGCGGGCACCACTCCGCCCAAAAATCCACGAGGACTACTTTCTTACTCTTTAGTACTTTTTCTTTAAATTCTGCTGATGTGGTTGTGTTATATAAGGCCATATCTATTATTATACGCCACTATGATTTCTGTGCTACTCGCTTGCGATATTCATCGGCCATCATGTATGTCGTCGTATCGCGTACTCGATCGACAAACAGCACACCATTGAGATGATCAGTTTCATGCTGAAAGACATGCGCGATCAATCCCTTTAGTATTTCCTGATGATGATTACCCTCGCTATCGATCCACGAGGCTTCGATAGTTTTGTAGCGCAGCGCCTTGCCAAAGAGTGTATTGCTGCCCCGCCCCGCACTAATACATCCCTCCCACATGCCTGTTCGCTTACCGACACCAGTATACGTAGGGTTGATGATGATACTTTCAAAGCGATCACGATTTGGTCGAAGCGGCGTCGGCTTGATCGCAATCAATGCCAGAGCTTTATCGATACCAACTTGTGGCGCAGCCAGGCCTACGCCTGTCTTTTCCTCCTCGACCGTGTACCGCATATCTGTTATCAATTGTTGAATTTCACTTGATTGTATAGCTTCATCACTTAGTCGCTGTGCCACCCGCCGCAAAATTGGATTACCAAAGCGGGTAAATTTAAGGATTTTTCCTGCCATACGTTCGTCCTTTCTCTGCCTTTTCGCCTGGTTTTCCGCGCTTGTATGTTACAGATGCGCTCGCTGGTTTTTCCGTAGAAAAAGATTCTGCCTTTACCTCAACATAACAATCAATATTTTTTACCAAGTATTGATACGTAGCAGTGACGTCTTTCAGCACAGTTGAGCTCTTTGCTCCATCTATAAGCTCATCGAGAGTCAACCATCGCAAATCACTCGACTCATGCTCATCTACATTCTTCTTCGGAATATCATCTGCAATAAATCCATAACACAAATCAGAATGGTAATGGCCGTTTCCAACAAGATGCGTATTCACCGAGAATGGCACAGGATGAATAATATTATCAGTACCAGAAATTCTATCTGTCATTACTTGAAGAACATGTAAATCTGTTAGCTCATAACCGCTTTCTTCGATTAGCTCATGACTCATCGCCTGCCAAGGAGTTTCATTCAGTTCAATATGGCCACCTATCTGCATGAGTACATCCATCTTCTTGTGGTAATGTACGAGACACTTCCAATTATCTCCGACTTTTCGCACAATCCACGCGCTCACGGTAATATCGTGCTGATCTGGTTTATTGTGAATATGTGGCATTACACGGTAGCTCCATGTTTAATATCATGTTGCTCTTTGCATTCTATTGTATGGAAAAGTAGTTCAGGATTTGTTTTACATGCTTCACATATGAGCACCAAATCATTGCATTCATTGTGGGCGCAGTTCTCGAAATTACTTGTGTTACCTGTGCAGTGAGTGCATTTACCGATTGTTTTGGTGTGATCGCTAAAGTTCACAGTCATGCGTTTGTCAAAAACTCGTAATGAGCCCTCCCACAATCCATCATCACCGTATTTTTCACCGTATTTCACAATGCCACCGTCGATTTGATAGACTTCTTTGAAGCCGCGCTTTTTCATCATGGCAGATATCACCTCACAACGAATGCCGCCAGTACAATAGCTAATTACTTTTTTGTTTTTGATATCATCGTATTTGTCGCTTTCGAGCTCGGCGATGAAGTCGCGGCTGGTGTTAGTATTTGGTATCACGGCATTTTTGAACCGACCGATTTTTGCTTCATGTGCATTGCGGCCGTCAAAGAACACCACATCGTCGCCATATTTTTCCACTAATTCGTTGACCTGCTCGGGCTTGAGATGTTGACCACCACCCACAACACCATGCTCATCAACATCAAATTCATCATCACTATTTTTAAAACCTACTAGCTCGCGCCGCGCCTTTACACTCATACGTGGAAAGTCTTCGCGGCTGCCGTCACTCCATTTCCAAACAATATCTTTAAAGCCAGTATATTGTTTTGTGGCTTTTACGTAGGTTTTTAGATCATCAATCTCACCGCCAACTGTACCGTTAAGTCCATGTCGGCTCACCAGTATGCGTCCACGCAAATTCAAGCTATCACACAATATCTTTTGCCATAACTTCACCGCTTCTGGATCAGCGATAGGAGTAAATTTGTAGTAGAGAAGAATTTTTTGTGCCATAACAGAGGTTAATTATAGCGCATATATACGTCTCTGTAAAAATCCTAGGTGGAGTTTCTGAGAATCTTCTCCATCGATTTACCCTTTGCGAGTTCATCAACAAGTTTATCCAGGTAACGCCCTTCACGGGTAATGCGATCTTCGATGTCTTCGACTCGTACGCCACATACCACACCTGTGATACGTGAACGATTTGGATTCATACGTGGCGCAGTGTCAAAAAACGTCTCAAAATCTAGCTCATCTGCCAACACTTTTGCAAAACTTTTTTCATCATGACCTGTCAGCCAAAATATTATCTCATCAAGCTCCTGCTTAGTGCGGCCTTTTTTCTCGGCCTTTGCCACGTAGTAAGGGTACACCTTCGCCACACTGATTTTGTGTATAGTTCTCATTGCCATTTGGGTGTATACTCCTTGATCAATACAAAATTAAGACTTAAGTTCTATTGCAATCGATTCATGCGTCTATTATACTGTATGTCACCTATGAACCCTTTAGTGGTTCCTCTATAAATCATATAGCTATCAGCCCAACAAGAAACAGGAGGATTTTTGAACCGACAAACACTACGGATCTACTGGCAACACGTCAGTCGACATAAAGGTACATTTTTTACCATGCTCATATGCATACCGCTTGGCGCTACAGTCATCGATAGCGTGCTGCCCTACTTTTTGAGTCAAGCGATCGGACAACTTGCTCATAGCACTGCAAGCATTCATTCTATCCTCATTATGGCGGCGATCACTGGAGCAATTGGCGTCATACTAAACTTCACTGGTTTTCGTGCTATGGTCATTCATGAATCTCACATGCTACGCGAACTTCGCGAATCGACGTTTGCATCGCTGATGGTAAAAGATCACTCATTTTTCGTTAATCAAAAAATCGGTGCCATGACGAGCAAATACATCGACTTTGTACGAAGCTACGTAACAATACAAGACCTCTTTATCATCCGCACGCTCGGATTCATACTGACAGTTGGAACTGGTCTTGTGATTTTATTCATAGAGTCACCACTGCTATCGGGCATTGTGGCATTACTTATCATAGCGCTAGTATTGCAGATTCGGTGGAGCGCAAAATACCGCGCACCGTTGCGTCATGAGCGCAAATCACTTGTCGCATCGATACATGGAGAAGTCGCAGATACACTCACGAACAACCTCGTTGTACGAAGCTATGCCGGTGAGCAACGAGAAATATCAGAGCTGCATAAACTAACAAGTCGTTTTACCACGGTATTCCAAAAAGATATTGGTTTTGTGATGGCCGAAGGATCACTGCGTGTGCTACTGATGGTTGCCGTGCAAATCATTGCTATTGTTATTTCAGCTTCGCTTGTCCAACAACAGGTCATGTCGATAGCAACGGCAATATTTGTGCTCGCCTATATGCAACGCATCGGTTCGCAGTTGTTCGCACTCAGCGATATTATCAATGGTTACGATCAAGCATTTCTCGAAGCTCAGCCGATGACCGAGATGCTTCTGACACCCAACCTCGTTGCTGACACAACCGCAAAAAAGCACACCATATCATCACCCACCATCACACTAAAAAATATCCACTACCAATACACCGATGGTAATGAAAATGTCATCGATGGTATATCATTAGCAATTCCTGCTGGTCAAAAGGTCGGTCTTGTCGGTACATCGGGCGCCGGTAAATCAACCATCGTCCAACTACTGCTACGCTTTCATGACGTAACATCAGGGTCGATCGAGATTGGCGGCATAGCGATTGACGATATGCCTCAGTCGCAACTACGTGAATATATAGCCTACGTTCCACAAGAGCCTATGCTCTTTCATCGCAACCTGCGTGAAAATATTGCCTACGGCAACCCCGCAGCCAGCGAGCAACAAATTATCAAAGCCGCAAAGCAAGCTAACGCGTGGGATTTTATAAAGACTATGCCACAGAGGCTTGATACTGTTGTTGGCGAACGAGGCGTCAAGTTAAGTGGTGGACAACGCCAACGTATTGCGATCGCCCGAGCAATCCTGAAAGATGCACCGATTCTTATCCTCGACGAAGCCACGAGTGCACTTGATAGCGAGAGCGAAAAACTTATCCAAGACTCATTAACTGATCTTATGAAAGGTCGTACCAGTATCGTTATTGCACATCGGCTTTCTACCATCGCCAAACTTGACCGTATCATCGTACTTGATCGCGGCCAGATCATCGAAGATGGTACTCATACCGAGCTCATCAAGCATGGGGGTGTCTATGCAAAACTTTGGAGCCACCAAAGCGGCGGCTTTATCGAAGAATAAAAATATGCCGCCTGAGCGCGGCATATTTTTATATAGCGAGAATCAACTATTTTTTATCGGCAGCTTCTGCATCAGCATTTTCAGCTGGGGCAGCCTCGCCATTGTCAGACGGAACCTCGGCTTCGTCCTCGGCATCACCAGCTGATGCTTCATTTTGTGCCTGAAGTGCGCTTGGCTCCCAAACACTGGCCACAACTTGGTTCATAATGTTGTTTGCTTCGGCAACCTCAATTTCTTCTTCGCTCATGTCCTCTTCACTGCGACCATCGTCGTTGTCAACAATCTCGACATTTTCAGGCACTGGAATATCGCTGACAAGTATACGTTCGCCCGCTTCTTTGAGGTTTAGAATTGAAACTTCCAAAGCATCAGGCAACTCAAGTGGCAATGCTTTCACCAGAATGGTGTCGAGCGTTTGCAACACAATCAGGCCAGACTTCTCAGCTTCAGACTCACCTTCGCCCATGAGACGAACCGGCACTTCAGCTTCAATCGGTTTGTTTTGGCGCACGGCGTGAAACGACACGTGGTTGATACGTCGCTTGACATTATCAACCTCGACATCTTTGATCATAGCGATCTTTTTCTTGCCGTCGATCGTTATATGAATCGGCGTATGCTTACCAGCTGCCGTATAAACCTTGCCCATCACAACTTGATCGACCTGAATAGCAACCGGTTCCATGCCTGGGCCATACACAACGGCCGGTACAATGCCGCTTCGTCGTAATTCTTTAACTTTTTTGCCGTGAACTGCTCGTTCATCGACCTGCAGGGTGATTTTGTCTCCCATCTCTCTTCTCCTTTCTAGAGAATACCTTTACGGAGTAATAATTATCGTTTCATTATACACTATTTTTCTTTACTATTCAATGGAGCGCTCTCTTGGAGCGACGAGTAGCCGTCTTGCCATGGTACAATTAATGGCGAATGGAACAACTACTCAACTTTATCACGGGTCTCGGTGTCTTGGCCGTACTCTTCGTGATTTATGCAGAATCTGGACTGCTTGTTGGCTTCTTTTTACCGGGTGATAGTTTGCTCTTCACGGCTGGTTTTTTAGTACAACAACAAATCGGCTCCTTTGGGAACATCAGCATTCACCTCTTTGCATTTTTGCTTTTCCTCTGCGCGCTCTTTGGGCAGCAAACAGGCTATTTCTTTGGCAGAAAAGTTGGTCGTAGGCTCTTCCAGCGTCCGAATAGTCGACTATTTCGCAAAGAAAATCTTGAACGAACTGAAAAATTTTATCAAAAGCATGGTCACATCGCGATTGTGCTGGCCTGCTTCGTACCAATCATTCGCACCTTTGTACCGATCGTCGCGGGGGTTAGCAAAATGTCATATCGCGAATTTCTGCCTTACAACTTCATCGGCGCCTTTACCTGGACATACAGCTTCACGTACCTCGGCTACTACGCAGGTGAAGTACTACACAAAATCGGCATCAATGTGGAATATGCCGCGCTGATCATCATCTTCCTCAGTATCTCACCAATGCTCTGGCATGGCCTCAAAACCAAAGAACGCCGCCAAAGCTTCTGGTCTGGCGCCAAGCGCGAATTCCAAATCATTTTTCAGCGCAAAAAATAATCTCTTCTATAGTAGCGGCTTCAGGTATTTCCCCGTAAACGATGAAGGGGTTTTGACGATGGCTTCCGGCGTACCTTCAGCAATGATCATACCACCACCGGCGCCACCTTCGGGGCCCATATCGATGATATGATCGGCACATTTTATGACATCAAGATTATGCTCGATGATAATCATACTATTGCCCGTATCGACAAGTGCCTGCAATACGTGAAGCAACTTCTTGACATCTGCGGCGTGCAGGCCCGTTGTAGGCTCATCGAGAATATACAAGGTCTTACCTGTTGCCCGACGCGATAGTTCGGTCGCTAGCTTAATACGCTGGGCTTCACCACCACTAAAGGTTGTGGCAGGTTGGCCGAGTTTGATATAGCCCAGTCCAACCTCGACGAGGGTATCCATCTTTTTCTTAATCGTTGGTACGTTTTCAAAAAACTCTGCCGCTTGTTCAACAGTCATCGCCAGTATATCTGAGATCGTTTGGCCTTTATAGGTAATCTCAAGTGCCTCGCGGTTGTAGCGTTTACCTTTACAAACTTCACATTGCACATAGACATCGGGCAGGAAGTGCATCTCGATTTTGATCACGCCATCGCCCTGGCAATTTTCACAGCGTCCACCGCGAACGTTGAAACTAAAACGTCCGGCCTTGTAACCACGGATGCTAGCTTCGGGCGTATTGGCAAACAGCTCACGAATTGTCGTAAAGACGCCCGTGTAAGTTGCGGGATTACTCCGTGGCGTACGACCAATTGGGGACTGGTCAATCGTGATAACTTTGTCGAGATTACTGATACCTTCGATCGCATCGTGTCGCCCAGCAACTTCTTGAGCACGGTTAAGCTGGACTGACAATTCACGGGATATGATGTCATTTACCAGTGTTGATTTACCCGATCCACTGACGCCCGTAACAACCGTCATCAGCCCAAGCGGTATGGTAGCATCGATATTTTTGAGATTGTGCTCGCGAGCCCCGATAACTTTCAATACTTTGCTATTACCTTTGCGACGTTTTTTAGGAACATCGATTTTTAGAGCACCGCTGAGGTACTTGCCTGTGATACTTCGCGGATTCGCTGCAACCTCTGCTGGTGTGCCGCTGGCACATACTTCACCGCCATGAATACCAGCACCTGGGCCAATATCGAGCAGGTAGTCTGCCTGACGAATCGTATCTTCGTCATGCTCAACGACGAGCACCGTATTACCAAGATCGCGAAGATGCTGTAGTGTCGCGATGAGTTTGTCGTTGTCGCGCTGATGCAAGCCAATCGATGGCTCGTCGAGTACATAAAGCACACCCTGCAGCCCGGAGCCGATTTGTGTTGCCAGTCGGATACGCTGTGCTTCACCACCACTCAGCGTATTGGCTGCACGGCCAAGTTCGAGGTAACTTAGCCCGACATCATGCATAAAGCCTAGGCGAGCATTGATCTCACGCAAAATTTGCTTAGCAATAATCGATTCATTTTCGGTAAGCTTTAAGTCATCTCGAAACATCGCCAGTGCTGCATCAACACTAAGGCTAATCACATCTACAATTGAGAGTGAATGTACTGTCACCGCCAAGACTTCGGGCTTCAGACGAGCACCTTTACATGTATAGCATTCACGCTCACGCATAAATCGCTCGATGTCGCGCCGCATAAAATCACTATCGGTTTCCTTGTGGCGACGCTCGAGGTTTGGGATCACCCCCTCGTACGTTGTATCGAAATGTCGCCCCATACTAAGCCGCACATTATACTTCTGCGTGCCCGTACCATAGAGAATCTTCTCGACAGCTTCGGCTGATAAATCCTTGACGCGATCATGTATCGAAAATCCATGGGCCTCACCGACAGCAGCGAGCTTTTTCATATACCAGGCATCACTATTGACGCGATTAAATGGTCGCAAAGCTCCTTCAGCAATGGTTAGATTGGGGTTGAAGACAAGCTCAGGATCTACTTCAAGCCGATTACCAAGACCGGTGCATGTCGGACATGCTCCCATAGGATTATTAAAACTAAATAAACGCGGCTCGAGCTCCGGAATCGCAATATCAGGATGGTCAATGCAAGCAAACCGTTGCGAAAACATATGCTCGGCATTGGTATCAGCATCAAGCGCGATAACCATGCCACTGGCGAGTTCGAGCGCTTGCTCAACTGACTGGGCAATCCGCCCCGTTGACTCCTCATCATTGACCACACGGTCAACAATTATCTCAATAGTGTGCTTGAACTTTTTATCAAGCTCGGGGAATTCATCCAGTGCATAGATAACCCCATCGACACGTGCACGCGCATAGCCCATACGGCCATACTGCTCAGACACGTGCGCAAACTCACCTTTTTTATCCTGAACTATCGGCGCAAGGAGCATCAAGCGTTTACCATCGCCAAGTTCACGAACAGCATCAACAATCGTTTGCGGAGTTTGTTTGCTGACAGGTTTGCCACAAGTCGGACAATGCGGCACGCCGATGCGGGCGTAAAGCAAGCGCAAATAATCATAAATCTCTGTCACCGTGGCAACAGTTGAGCGCGGATTACGACTAGTAGACTTTTGGTCAATCGATATTGCCGGACTCAGCCCATCAATCTGATCAACATCTGGCTTTTCCATAAGGCCCAGGAATTGCCTGGCATAGCTGCTGAGGCTTTCCACATAGCGTCGTTGACCTTCGGCGTAGATGGTATCAAAAGCCAAACTTGATTTGCCAGAACCCGACAACCCCGTAATAACCACAAGTTTATCGCGTGGTATTTCAACAGAGATATTTTTGAGATTGTGCTCGCGAGCACCAGTAACTTTTATTACCTCAGACATGGTGATTCATTATACTAATTTTTCGATGATTTGTCACTGGTACACCATACAAAAACTATGAAATGGCGCATCAGCGAGCCACACTATACTGTATATGCTTTTTATATGTAAATAACATAGTTGACTTTTATATAAATCTATGTTAGTATAAAAATAATAAGTTTAAGGGGAGATCAAAGCGATGAGCAAGGTCGTGACTACAATTGGAATTATCGTAGGACTTATTATCGCCATGTCCCAGCCTTCGATTGCCAATTCAATTTTCGCTTTTGTATTTGCCGGCGCTATCCCCTTTACACATATTGTATTGCCATTTTGGATGATGATACTTATCATAGGCCTCATCGGTATGCTCGCAATCCTATGGCTTATCAAGCAACCATTTTTTATTGGTGACAGTGTACATGCCGAAAAAGTCGCTAAAGAGCGTGCTCGACGCCATGTCATCGCTGCAACCGAAAAACAAGTGAACCCACCCAAAAAACGATCAATCAAACATCGTCTGCGCAAAAACTATCAGACCGTTACTCACTAGCAGACGACACCAATTTCTAGGCGATACTCTCAGCCCATAATCTAAGTTCTTCGATCAGATAAGTATCCTTACTATACTGACTAAGCCGCTGCAAATCTTCAAAATATTTTGGTAGACGTGCCTGTATCTTTTGTGTTTTATAGGCTTCCCATTTCGTATGCTCGTCCTCACTGAGACTGGCAGGAAATTGACGTGCCTTGTAGCGAAAGAGTAGTTCAGGCAATCGCTCATCGACAAACTGCGGGTGAAAATCTGCCAATTCATCGGCACTCGCTGCTCGCACGGTGGCACAGCGACCTTTGTCTTTGTCACTCATAAAGCCATCGTATAGCTGATGCTCGACATCGGTGCTCGGCGCGTAAGGTTCACGCATCTCAAATGCTTCTCGAACAGCCGCACCAAACGTCGGATTCGATGCGAGTATCCCCAAGTGTTTCTGTATCTGCGCCATATCGATAGCAAGACGCTCTTGTGCCGCCTCATCCATTACTCCGACTGGTGCAACGGCTGGACAACGATTATAGGCCAGTTCTTTGACAGGCAACGCAATAAAGCCTTCAGTTCGTCGAGTGTCACGATCGGCAAATACCACACTCGCAAGCTGTCGAGGGCCTGCACTCAGAAATTGTGTCGGATCATAGCGAAGATCGTATACCAAAACCGACCCAGGCTTAGTACCAGGCGCTATCGGAAATGCAATTGTCGTTTTCTCATGCGCAGGATCATAGCGCCCAGAAGAGTAAACAAACGGCTTCGGTTCATCCAGATCAACCAGGCTCGCAACCGATTTTTTGTCGCGTAGTGAAAATAGATAATCAAATAGTTTTGGCTGTGCCTGGCGGATAAGTCTCGCGAGTTCAATCAATGCCTCGACATCGCTGAGTGCATCGTGAGCTTTGCTATGAGTCAGGCCATTAATACTTGCTAATAACTCAAGTTTATTAACCGATCGCCCGGCGTCATCAACCGGCCACTTGATGCCATCGGGCCTGAGCGCACGGGTCATACGTACGACATCGAGCATATCCCACCGTCCACGACCATCGGCCCATGACCATTCGTAGGGATCATAAAAATTCCGCCACAAGGTATGGCGGATAAACTCATCGTCAAATCGTACGTTATTAAACCCAACGGCAATCGTATCGGCCGTAAAGACATCACTCATCAAGATATCGCAAAACTCTTTTTCGCTATAGCCATCGGCCTGAGTAGATTGGGGAGTGATACCTGTCACCATGATCGCATCAGGACTCGGAAGGATGTCGTCGGTAAGCTTAACGACAAGGTTAACCGGATCACCAATGGGCTGTAGCTCCATATCAGTCCGCTGCCCAGCAAACTGCATGATCCGATCATCGCGCGCACTCAGTCCGCTGGTCTCCAGGTCATAAAAGAAAAAGTTTTTCGCCATACCTATAGTATAGAGTAGATAAATAAAAAAACACGCACCGATGTGCGTTGATTGCTGAAAGCTGAGAGTATGTCGTATCAGGTAGTAGTGTGCCCAAGGCGGGCGAACGGAGAGGCCTGCAAAGTTGCAGGACTTCGGCATCTACGCCATACGGTCTCATGACCGCATCTCTATCCATTCGCCCCGCCCGTTGTAACAATTATTGAATTGTTATGAAGTTGTCTTGCAGCGCGACGAGTCATCCAGCGCGCGGCCTGAGCCGCCTTCTGAAGATGCTCCTTAGGGGGGCATCGCCCATGGGTGTGTCCATAATCTCAGTCCGATCGTTTCGTCCGAAGACAGGGTTTGCCAGACACTAATTGACTATGGTGAAATCACCACTCCCTCATAATCGCGTAAACCGCATCTCACTTAACGCATGAGTGGCGCCGCAGAAAGCGGGTATGTCGAAAACCAGAGAAATACATCCCTATCCTTTCAATCTCGCGAGTTTACAGATGAAGCCGGCGTTGGCTCAGAGCAATGAAGCGATGATCATGGGCGGGCCCATAGATATCCTTTCGATTTCGTCGTGAAGTGGCAAGCTCTGTCCGTTACGAGCATGTCGGGCCACTTCGTCACCAATCCCGGTTCTATTTGACCGGCTATTCAATTCACTTTTGATCACTAATTAGTCATCTATAGCGCTCTGAACAGCCAGCCAAATACTACTACCTGATACGTTAAGGTACCGGCCACGCGAAGCACATGCCCCAAATGACGATACTTATCACATAATAGCACATACATCGAGTTTTGTCAACTACTTTTACACATTTTCTGTCTTATACCCACCACTCACCTATCTTTTACCCCTGTATACGCATATTTTATAACGTGCTAATATATGTGTATATGCAAGCACAGAGGGGTACAACACAATTAATTCATGGTTTATTGAAGGCTGTGGGGGCTGGGGGACTAATGGGTATTGTGCTCGTAGCACCAAATACGCTGCAAGCCTTTGATTCTTTGGGAGTTTTTGAAGCTACTACTCCGCGCCAACGTCGCAACAGGCTCATTGCCGAATTGCGGCGCCAAGGGCTGATCCTCGAGACACGTGAAGATGACCAGCTTCGTATCCAGCTAACCGTCAAAGGCATTCATCGACTACAAAAGATGGAGATAGACGAGCTGACAATCACCAAACCGAAAACCTGGGATCAACGCTGGCGCATGGTGGTGTTTGATATCCCCAAAGATTATAAAAACCAGCGCTATATATTTGTCTCGCAGCTGCGGCGACTTGGCTTTACGATGGTACGGCAAAGCACCTGGTATCACCCCTACCCCTGCTTTGAGATTATCGATGAGATCGTGCGCTACGCTGGGCTCAGCCAATTTGTGACTGTTGCAGAGATCGTGCGACTTGACGAATCTTCTTCGCGTAAACTACTCCGTGCATTTCCAGAACTTAGCAAGCGCTAACCCCCACCCACAGACTACAATCGTTGCGCAAACATACCTTTCAATTTATATACGCATAATTTAGCACCTGCTAAATTATGCGTATATAGAGTTTTAGTTATAGGAAAATAGACGTTTTATAAGAGCGAAGTTGAGGAGCGATAGGCGGCATATGCGTAAAAGAAGATGGCAGTAGGTGGAATAAAATAGCAAAATGATGACCAAATACAGTTTGTTAAAAAGGATGTAAATGATTATTTCTGCTCGTGAAGCGTAAAGGCTGGCGAGTCGCCAATCGTAATCAGGCTGCTACCATCTGCGCCACTACGGGTCAGCTCATGAACAATACCACGTTTGTGCATAATATCGCGCAGGCGATTGACGCTATGGACATTTGTAAAGTCAGTTCGTGCGGCAAACTTTTCGATCCTTGGACCCTTTACGATATACCCGTCATCTGTACTTTCGACTGTCCAGGCGTCATCAAGAGCTTTGCCTGTCAGGCTAATAGTCGGGATTGTTTCATCATCATAGCTTTCGGCATCGGCTTTGATCGCTTCCTGGCGTGACCGCTCAGTAGCGACTGCATGCGCGAGCGCTCGCAACAACTCAGCAATGCCAATATGCGCCGAAGAGGACACCGCAAATATCGGTGTATCCTTCGTGACAACCGTCTCAAGCGCCTGACGCTGCATGGTGATAATATCCTCGTCAAGGCCTTCGATCTTGGTGAGGGCTACAACCTCTTGGCGATCAAGCAGTTCTGGATTAAACGATGCAAGTTCTTGGCGTATGGTGGTATAAGCAGCGGCCACGTCATCACTATAGGCATCAATCAAGTGGAGAAGTACTGACGACCGCTCAATATGGCGCAAAAAAGCATCGCCTAGACCCTTGCCTTCGCTTGCACCCTCGATTAACCCAGGGATATCTGCGATAAGCAGGCTGGTATCATCAATATCTGCCACACCAAGATTTGGCGTCAATGTGGTAAAGGCGTAGTCGGCGATTTCAGGTCGAGCATTGCTCACTACACTCAAAAATGTTGATTTCCCCGCATTTGGATACCCGACAAGCCCAACATCGGCCAGAAGCTTGAGCTCAAGACGTGCCTCAAATTCATCACCCGCTTCACCGAGTTCTGCCACGCGTGGTGCTTGGCGAGTCGAGCTCTTAAAGTGCGCGTTACCGAACCCGCCATCGCCGCCTTTGGCTATCACAGCACGCTGCCCCTTGTCCACCAAGTCAGCAATTAGCTCATCATCTCGATAAATCTGCGTGCCTACTGGTACGCTAACAATACTATCTTCACCGTTACGGCCATGTTTTTGACGTTTGCCACCTGCTTCACCATTGGACGCTTTTACTTCGGGCTTGTAGCGAAAATCAACCAGAGTGTTTTTGCGCTCGTCGGCCTCGAAGATAACATTGCCGCCTCGCCCGCCATCGCCACCATCGGGGCCGCCATTTTCGACATATTTCTCACGACGAAAACTGACGATACCATTACCGCCTTTACCGGCTCTGACTGACACAAGTGCACTATCAACAAACATGAGCAGAGTAGATTATAGATTTTAGATTATAGATTTTGGAATGAATCACATTGATTTCCATTACCCTATCTTAGCATTATTGACTTTTTGTGGCAAATTTGATGTAATATATCATGACTAAATTAGATAATAACTGCTAGAGTGCTGGTTCTAGCATCGAGCCTCAAGCCTCTAGACTCTAGTGAATATAGTTGTAACGGGCGGCTTGCCCCGCATCAAGCGTACGATATGATTTGACGTTCCATCCGGCGTAGTTCATCTCTGAGATTGTGATGCTGCCATCACCGCCGATGCTCTCCACGACTGCCACGTGACCATATCCGCCAGCGCTGTAGCTATCTTGCATAACTGCACCTACTTCAGGAGAATTATTTACCTGATAGCCACTACCTCGAGCAAAGCTAGCCCATGTGGCAGCATTGCCCCAGAAACTACCGACAGGGCGACCGAGCTCAGCTCGACGATTGTAGGCATACCATGTGCAGTAGCCATAGTCATAGCGGTTACCGACAACGGCAGAGTTAGGACTGTACGCAACGACATTTGAACTACGAGACGGAGTAGATGTGCGTACTTGATTCTCGGGACGCTCGCCAGATGGCAGTACACCATCAGGAATCACGATACGTTGGCCAGGAGTAATACCACTAACTTCAAGGTCATTGTACGTCATGATCCGTTCTTTTTGCGTACCATAACGAGTAGCGATCACTGCCAGATCATCACCATCCTTGACGGTATAGATAACGCCATTCATACCAGGCACTTGTAGTTTTGTACCGGGGTTAATGGCGTCATTGACAAGCCCATTCGCCCATTTGAGCGTCTGGGTTGAAATACCGTATTTTGCTGCAACCGTCTGAGCATTATCACCAGCGACAGTCGTGTATTCGGTAATACCGCGCACATCTGAACCTGTCTGAACAATCTGTGGTTTAGAAAGTACACTATCACTTGTCTGAGATAGCTCACTCTTTGCCGCCAGCGAGATTGATAGGTTCGTCGCATTTGACGTAACAGAAAGATTACCTATCTGAGCTGCATCAGCAGCAAGCTCTGCGGCTTGTAGCTGATCAACCGATGGGTTATCGAGCTGCATCGGTGTTGATCCGTCAGTACGCTTAGAAGAAAGTTGTTGTTCAATCGGCGACTGATAGCCGACAGAAACCACACTTGCTATCAAGGCCACAACGGTGGCATAGGTAGTAAATGTCGTTAATTGCTGCAGTCGTTTCGACCGCATTTTTCTCGATACTTGTGGTGATGGCGTATGACCGCCGAGTTGAGCGTTAATTATCTGACTCCGTGATAATCGTTCCCGATTATCTGCTACCGATACTCTGTCTTTCTCTCCGCCCTCATCAGGCGGGAAAGGATGCGCGTCGACCTTGTTTCGCTATGGATTAATTGCTTTTCATGTTCGTTTTAGCATCCGTGCGACATTTGTCGGTAGGTCATACACA